>JAHIOG010000080.1 GCA_018895675.1 bacterium | reverse complement strand
TTTCGGAATTTCATTCACCGATCAATTTCTCCGATAGTTCTTTAAAGGATTCATATGGTTGACGCTTTGAAAACACGGCTGAACCCGCGACAAACAGATCTGTGCCGGCTGCCTTTGCTTCGGCAAGTGTATCCATATTAATTCCGCCGTCCACTTCAATATAAAAACCATATTTATCCTGATACGGTTTCGCTAATGTGACTTTCGAGAGAGAACTTCTTATCAATTTTTGTCCGCCAAACCCCGGATTCACCGTCATGACCAACAGATGGTCGATATAAGCCAGATGAGGCTCGATCGCTTTAAAGTCAGTCGGAGGATTCAGTACCAGACCTGCATTGGCGCCCAGATCCCTGATATGTGCCAAATCCTTACGAATATCTTTACTGGCTTCGATATGAATAATAACCGTATCGCTCCCCGTTTTTACGAATGCATCAATATATTTATCAGGATTTTCAATCATCAGATGGGATTCCAGATGGAGATTAGTCTGCCGACGAATGGCTTCAACGATGAACGGTCCGATGGTAATATTGGGAACAAAATGTCCATCCATCACATCCAGATGCAATCGACAAGCCCCCGCTTTTTCAACAGCGCGGATTTCTTTCGCAAGGTCGGAAAAGTCAGCTGATAATAGTGATGGTACAATTTCCATTATTGACACTATTCCTCTGAGTGGGGCGCAATTGTCACTTCCAGATTAATACGCACCGGATTATCGTACAGGATACCGTATTCGGGATCTTGCTCAATGACAGTATAAGCCACGAGATCATTATTCGGAATGTAGCGGATGGTTCCCATTTTGAAGCCCTCTTTACGGATCAGTGCCTTAGCCTCCTCAAGATTCAATCCAAACAAGTCTGGAACCTCCAACTGACGGGGAGGCGGTCCTTTACTGACAACAAGCGAGACGCTATCATTCTGAGAAACCATCAATCCCGGTCGAATAGACTGAGCGGAGACCACGCCCCGCGGCTTATCCGATGAAAATTCATAGGATATAGAGTCTGTTACAATATGGTAGCGCTGTAAATTAAGACTTGCCGCTTTTAACACTTTCCCCACCAGGTTCGGCATCGGGAAAAAGTGTTCACCTCTGGTGATTACTACCCGTACCATGCGCCCTTTTTTAACAAGCGTTCCGGGAGGAGGCTGCTGATCGATAACGGTCTCCGGCGGATAATCGGCATTCTCCAGAGAATCACTCACTTCGACAGAGAATCCGACCATCGTTAAAATTATTAAGGCTTCATCAAAGGAACGTCCTCTTACATCTACAAGAGGAAGCTCCTCGCCATGCCCAACATAAACCGGCAACACAAATTTATCAACAATCACTACAAATACGAGCGTGAATATAAAAAACACCAATAAAAATCGTATCCAATTACGCATTTTCACTGTCATATTAACAATCCAACACTATTATGATGGTTATCCTTTATTTGCGAGCCGAACTGCGAAACTTCCGGTTTGCCGATGAACATGAGGAAGAATCGCTACAGCCCCATTTTCATTACACCACTTCTTTTCAATAAAACGGTCGGCGGATTCTATCTTAAACGCAGGATGACTCCGCAAAAACCATTCAATGTTCGACCAATTTTCTTCCGGTTCAATCGAACAGGTACTGTAAACAATAATCCCGCCTGGTTTACAATATTGACCCATATTCACTAAAATCTGCCGCTGACTATCAAGCAATTTTTCTATATCCTCACGTTTCCGGTTCCAGCGCAAATCCGCCCTGCGTGCCAGAACTCCGGTTCCCGAACAAGGAACATCCAGCAAAATCTTATCAGCCATTGGAAAACTGTCTGTTCGGGCATCGGCAACGCCGTAATTTACAAAATCAATCCCTAAACGAAAGATTTCATTTTTCAGCAGTCTGACTTTCCCCTGCAAAATATCATAAGCCTGAATTTTTCCGGAAGCTCCGGTTAATTGAGCAATAAACCCGGTTTTTCCTCCGGGAGCTGCACAGGCGTCAATTATCGTTTCACCGGATTTGGGGTCCAACAGCCGAACCGCCAGTGACTGGCTAATATCCTGAACAGATAAAAATCCCCTCTTGAACATATCGCTTTTTAACAGTACACCCGGTTTATCGACACTAAAAAAGGTAATCGGATCACTACTTGCAATATCAATACTATACTTTTCCTCTAACAGCCGGTCTTGCAGATTTTCCCATGAAATCAGAACAGGATTATGCCGGAAGTATATTTCCTGATAGCTGTTATTAAATTCGGCGATTTGTTCTGTATTTTGTCGTCCGTATTCCGATATCCATCGGTCGATCAACCACTGAGGATGGGAATACCGGATAGCGAGAGATTCGTTCGCCGGAAGCTGCCGGAAATGGATTTCCAACTCCTCTTTCGACGGAAGGTGGCGAAGGGCCGCGTTAATCAAACCAACTGCCCGAAATTTGTTCAGGTCTTTGGCAGCTCTGACCGTTTCATTCGTTGTTGCGTATAAAGGAGTCTCCAGGATGAGATGCTGAAAGGTTCCGACACGTAAAAGGTTTAAAACAATTTTTTCAAGCCGTTTGATGGGACTCTTCAGAATCATCCGGATCACATGATCGAGATATTCCCGGTATAAAATAACGCCTTTCACAAGGATGTATAAAAAATCCCGGTCTTTTTGGGAAAAACATAATCTATCGGCGGTATCGGCAATTTTTTGTTCGTAATTAAAATATTGGCGCTGACAGGAACTCAGGATTTGCGCGGCGGCGGCACGTGTATTCACGAGCGAAATGAATCTCCAGGTTTAGTTTGAAAACCTCTCAGATATTCTGCAACCGGTAGCGCTTTTCGACCTTCCGCCTGTAATTCCAGCGGGTACAGAACTCCCCGCCCGGTCTGAATTCCAATTTGTGTTTTGGTGCGACAAACAATTGTGCCCGGAATATCCGGTAAAGTTTCCTCGCTAAATTCGGCTTTCAACAGCTTAATTCGTTTTTTTCCATAAAAACAGTACGCGCCCGGAGCCGGAGATAGTCCATGGACTAAATGTTTAATGGATTCGGCGCTTTTTCCCCAATCGATCTCACCCATCTGAGGATAGATTTTAGGCGCCTTAGTGGCTAAACCATGACACTGTGGAATCGTCCGGATGGCTCCACTTTCAATATGATCCAGAGAATCTACAAGAGCTTTCGCACCTATATGAGATAAGCGTTCGTACATACTTCCGTAGGTATCCTGATCAGAAATGTCGATCGATTCCTGCAGGAGTATGTCTCCTGTATCAACTTTTGATTTTATTTGAAAAATAGTAATTCCGGTTTGCGTATCGCCATCGATCAATGCCCAGTTGATTGGCGCCGCGCCCCGGTATTTTGGTAATAATGACGCATGCAGATTAATAGCGCCATTCGGCGTCACATCAATAACTCCATCCGGCAATATTCTGAATGCGACCACGACTATAATATCGGCATTATAATGTTTCAATTGTCCAATAAACTCAGATGATTTTAATGATGGTGGTTGTAATATGGGAATGCTCAATTCCTTAGCAAAGGATTTAACGGGAGATTCCAGCAGATTCCGTCCACGACCGGCGGGGACATCCGGTCCTGTCACGACAAGGACAACATCATGCCGGGATTCAGCAATTGATTTTAAACCCGGAACTGCAAATTCCGGAGTTCCCATAAAAATTACTTTCATATTGAATCAGATACTACCTAAACTGAGCGATTTCATTTTCAAAGATAAGATTTAGGATTAAACATTCAATTTTAGCCATTTTGTTATTTACTTTTTTATGTTAAAGCTACTGTCAGGTACATTTTCATTTAAGGTCACAGTAAAAATATGCTTTTAAATCATCCCGACTCGTCTGGAAATTTAACCCATTAGGTTCTTTTTTTGAAGGAAAATCGCTCAGTTTTGGTTTTATTCGAAATCTTTCGAAAAAAACACAAAATTTAAAATTCATCGAAGATCTCACAGCATTTGCTGGAGTAGCGGGTTAGAATTGCCGTAACTTTTGTCCAAAGTGAAATTTTGTCTCAAAGAGACTCCTTCGGAGAAATTTATTGTTTTTTAAAATCATCAATCCTTTTATCTCATAACCAGCTTTCGATTTTCGTCTTCCGTTTAAAATATTGATATGCGGTTTTATTTACAAGAACTATTTATTCATTCACAAGCACTAAAAAAAACAGCATTCCATACCATTCAAACTTTTTTTTAACACCCGGTTCTTTAATGCTAACTCGGCAACCAGTTGTTTCAGTTGAGAATTTTCACCTCTCAATCCGGTAACTTCCTGACTGTTGGCTTCACGAACTGTATCACCTTGAAGGCGCCTTTTGCCCGCTTCCAGAAAATCTTTACTCCAGCGATAATACAGATTAGGATTAATGCCTTCTCTGCGACATATACCAGCAATGTTTTCTTCACCGCGTAAGCCTTCTAAAATAATCCATATCTTTTCTTCAGCACCATACTTTTTACGTGCGTTCCTTTTGATGTCTCTGACAATCTTTTCAGCGGATGGCTTTGTGCTCATTTTTGGTCCACATCCTTCTGAAGTCAAACAGGTTTAAATAACCAACAAATTAAAAAGAAAAGAGGCTTTCCTGCCTGGATTGCCTCCTTTTTCTTTTCCAACTTGAAATACCCTCTATGAAAATAGGCAGTGCGACATTAGTAAAATTTCAACCGTCTTTATGGTGCCCTTAAAGTCAAAAACGGGGTTACGGTGAATTATGTTCTTGACTTTACTTTCTATAAAAGATTCGTTAGCGTTTTTATCTTCAATAAATCCAGTCATAACTTGCTTTGTAAACCGGTAATTCATCGTATTTAGCCATATTTACTAGGAATTTTCCATCCCGACTCCGTCGGGATAAATAGTCAAATAGACAAATA
>JAHIOG010000008.1 GCA_018895675.1 bacterium | reverse complement strand
TATGCCGGTATTGAACTTTTGCTTGCAGAACAAAAAGAAACTGTTTCTATCATAAAAAATTTAGGTATAGATAAATTCAAAAATTATTTTCTCTATGGCGCATTTGAAAAATCCACCAGCGAAATAAGTTCAATCTGTAAGATATCCGAACAAGATGTTAAAAAAATAATTGATATAATCAACAAACTAGCTATTCAAAACGAATTTTATTACCCCTCAAAAATATATGATAATCCAAAAATACGTTACTACAAAATAGCCAAGATTGAAAAGGATAAAACAGGAAATTTAATAATAAGTTTCTTTTCGCCCCAATTTGTCAGGGGAAAATATATTATCCTGAAAAATGCGGGAAAGAGCCATTTTTCACAGTGAGCTCGTCGGAGCACCCGCAGTGGTCATTTGCAAATTGACCTATTTTAGCAACGACCTTACTTTTTGTGCGTTGCGATATATCTGTTTTAACAGTTTTTCGTTTGGATGATTTCTCTGGAATTTCAGTATGTTTTTGTGACCGGGTGTAGTAAATTTTCCCGGTGCAACTAAAATATTTCGGCGTATCCATTTCAATGTTTTGGATTGAAATTGTTCCGGTAAACATAACATCTGGAACCAACGGAACAAATCGTAATCCAGAAGCAGTAGTTTCAAATGCACCTGATTCGCCAGAAATTTTCTGGTTGGAATTTTGCTCATAAAAAAATCCAGTTTTAGTTCTTTGATACCGTAGGTTTCCACTGCCGCACGGTCGCTGTAAAAATACCAGACATGTTCTGGCGATAAATCCAGATTTGTCACAAACACATGGTATTCGTAACGATCTATTTTTAACAGTGTCCGCTGACTGATTTCTGGTTTCGGTGGCAGTTGATACCGCATAACTACAAAACGATATTCTTTTTTCCAGCCATGTGGTTGATACTGGAATTCTGCAACTGCTAATTTCAGTTGATGATTGAAAATCCGATATTTTAGACCTGTCAACTGCATTTTTATGGGATTGGTTACTTGAGCAACTATAACAAAACCGTAGCCGTTTCCGTCTAAAAACTTGATTGTCGGCCAGCAATAGAAACCAGCATCTGCTCTGGCACGAGTTCTTGATGTTGCAATGGTAGAAGGAATTTTTTGTAATGCGGTTTCTATAAATGGAATAACTTCTGATCTGTTTGTCTTCTTGCCCGGCCGGAGTTCTCCATTGAGACTGATTCTGAGATGGCTTTCGAAACCGAACACAGGATGATATGATTTTCTGCCATGCTTGAAAGGATTGTAGCCAACTTCCGCAAGTTCCTGATTTCCGTAAACTGTCAGAACGCTGGAATCGAAATCCAGAGTTGCTGAAGTTAATGTGTTCGGATATTGAAATATTTTTTGTCTGATTATATCGTGTGCTCTTTCTATTTGTGTCAGGTCTTCTTGAGTCATGTTTAAAATGAAGTCCCGCATCGCTCTGGTGCCGGGTAATTTGGGGAGCCCCGTTAATTCCGGAATCAGACCGTTGTTTTTCATTGAAGTTAAATGGTCTAATCGTTCTATGCCGGCAATTGTGTAGTAGAAATGAGACAAAAGAAGGTCTGACCAATGGAAGTAAGTGTTGCGATGGGATAGGTGTAAATACCGCTGGAAGAAATACTTGAGTTGCAGCGATTTTGCAAATTGATAAATTACTGGGAATCCAGCAAGGAATGTTAGACCTTCTTCTCCGAAGGTAAAATGGATTTTTTGAAGCCCTTTTCCCATATGATAGAAGTTTCACTATTAGTGAAGTTTGTATCAGAAGCAATTTTTCGTTATTATTATACATTTTTTAAGTCGGGAAATCAACATTTTGTTGTATTAAAAAACAGTGTTTTCCCGCATTATTCAGGATAAAAGATATTCACTCCTGGGCTATCTACTTTAAGTGACCCTAAAAGGGTTATTGTCTCTTTTATCATATCTTCCGTCTCGAATGGCAATCCGATAATGGAGGATGCGTTTATTTGGATTCCATACTTATTCGCCAGATTAAATGATTTTATAATGGTTTCTTTAGAGATGTTTCTTTTCATAATTTT
>JAHIOG010000079.1 GCA_018895675.1 bacterium | reverse complement strand
TCTTAAATCAAAAATCGTTATTCATTGTTCATTACTCCAATACTACTTGCTTTATAGACAGACACTAATCGAACTTTTTCAGGATATCCTTCACAATATCTTTATGAACTGAGAATGTCAGCATTTTGAGTTTTACATAGTCTTCGCGATAAAAGTAGTTCCCAAAGAATTTTCCATGCCGTGAACTACGGGCAGAATCCTTGATCAAATACCAGTCAAAATCACCAATCTTTGTGTATCCGATCATATGAATACCGTGATCATCTCCTGTGGTCTTATTCTGAATTCTAAATTCCCGGGAATCCTGATTGATATAGTCCTGAGGTATATCAAAACTCGGGATAAACCCGGCATCTTCCAATCCAACATAACCCGCTTCGGACACATCGCCGCCAATACAAATCGTAAAACCATTTTCCAACGCCTTTTTAACTACGTTATACCATTCATCGAATGGAAGATTGTAGTAATTACTGTCCAACCACCAGTTATCCGGTACGTCAAAAACTCCTTTTGTGTAAAATGGCAACGAAGATGTTGACATAAATTCCACATAGTCATCCGGTTTTAATTTGAGACCTTTTTTGAGGAATTTTTGAGGAGTATATTGCTTTCCCTTAAACATAAATGTCGTTGGTGGTTCACCGATATGCTTATTCAGAATCAGCTTGATTGATTCCAGAGCTGTTTCTTCTTCCCAGAAATCATTTTCGTTACAATACTGCAAATACGTTTGCATTTCTTCAAACAGAGCAGTATGGGTGTGCCGGGTTTTATCATTAATCAGACCTGTATACAATTCGGCCGGTACAGCACCATACTGCTTCATAATCCGAAAAACGGCATTGCTCTCTGAGCCTTCTCCAAATTCGGATTTACCGCGTTCCCTGATATATCGCCGGGCTTTTTCGATATATTCCCAGTAAACCGTATACAATTCGGACAGTTTGATCTCCTTTTTATGAATTCGGTAGAGTTCCGATTCAAGAAATGATGTAGTCGAAAAACACCAGCACATTCCCGATTGATATTGAGCGACCGGCGGAAAAGCAAAATATCGGGTAAAAACATCCGGCGATTCGGGTTTTTGTACGTTCGAAAAATCGGCAATGAATTTTTGGGCTTCTTCTTTTTCTTTCTCTTTTTCCTGTTCCTGTCTTTTTCTAATTTGTGCTGTAATTGAATCTTGTGCGGCTCTCTCTTGTTCCAGTTCTTTTTCCAGCTCCTCTAAAACCGGGTACTTTGGTTTTGGAATCCACTTCGCCTTATCCATCTGGGCGGACAGATTTGTTATAATCACCAAAATTACAATTAGCAAAAAATTTAAACGCCGGAGTTTCATTTCAACCTCTCTGATTATAAAAACAATTTAACTTTCATACATATAAAATAACAGAAATTGTCATATCGACAACTCTTTATTTTAATGAAGAATCAGAAGCACATGGAAACTCCGGAATTTAATGTATATACTCAGGTGACGGAAAAAGAAGCATGTATAAATAAGTTTATCTAACGGTAGTGTGTATATTTCCATTGTTAAAACTCCAAAGTCAGTTGATTTGATCTGTCATAATTGATTTCATTATTCAAATTCGATAAGCTTACCCCCAGGAGTCTTATTGCTTTCCTCGGTAGATTGTCGGAGTGAAGCAGGTTTTTAGCTATCTTGAAAATTTCTTCGGCATCATTTTGCCATGTATTTAGACTGATGCTGCGAGTTTTAAGATCAAAATCAAAATATTTGATCTTCAACGTAACCGTTTTTCCACTCACATTTGATTTTGCCAATCGTCTGCCAAGTTCCTCGCAAATAGATTTCAGTTTCTCATGCAGCGTTTTCATAGAAACGATATCATTATCAAAGGTACGTTCAGCGCCAAGAGATTTTCTGATTCGCTCCGGTTTTACTTTCCGGTTATCCTCCCCTCTAACCACCTTATAGAAGTAATTCCCCATTTTTCCGAAATGGCGGATGAGTTCCAGTTGATCAAACTCCAATAAATCACTTCCGTTATAGATTCCCAACGCCTTCATTTTCGCCGCAGTCACCTTACCGATCCCGAAAAACTTTTCAATAGGAAGTGTTTTGATAAATTCATGAACTTCTCTTGGAGTAATGACTGTCAATCCATCTGGTTTATTCATGCCGGAGGCAACTTTCGCCAGGAACTTATTGATCGATATTCCCGCAGATGCCGTCAGCCGGGTCTTCTCCTTGATTGAAATTTTGATCTCTCTGGCAATAATGGTTGCTGAGTGCATGCCTTTTTTATTTTCTGTCACATCGAGATAGGCTTCATCCAGCGAGAGAGGTTCTACAAGATCGGTATAGTCCTGGAAAATGGTCATTATCTTCGAAGAGACTGCTTTATAAACATCGAATCGCGGCTTCACAAAAATCAGCTGCGGACACTTATGTTTGGCGATTCGAGATGCCATGGCGGAATACACACCGAATTTACGGGCTTCATAACTGGCGGCAGCTACCACACCGCGGGGGCCGGCGCCGCCTACAGCGACAGGTCTATGGCGCAAGTGCGTATGATCCCGCTGTTCGATAGATGCAAAGAACGCATCCATATCGATATGAATTATTTTGCGGTATTGCGACTCTTTATTTTCCATTTCCTGCAAGAGATTTATAACGCTCGGTAGGTTTCAATAATTTCCGGCAATATATCAGTAAAATTCAGGAATACATGTTCGCCCTTATCATTCAGAACAATTTTGCAATCGCTCTTTTGAAAATAGTGTAATGCATGCCGGTAGTCCAGAACTTCATCATCACGAT
>JAHIOG010000078.1 GCA_018895675.1 bacterium | reverse complement strand
TATTAATCCCTTATTTAGCATGATTTGAGGACTTTGCTTTCTCTTACCAATGAGAGATCCGCAATTTTATTGTTCTTTCCGTCATCTATTTTGTCCTGTTGATATTCCGTTAGCATCTCTGCGAGTTGGGATTCTCGTACCACAGTGGTAAAGCTAAGAGGCCTGCGTACTGCCTCGGGGGCTATTCCCCCTTTCATCGCAGCCATTATGCCGACCGCTTCAAGGTAGTTCTCCACATAAATAAGTTTTCCAGGCTTAAAGGGATAGGCAGATAGATTGTTTTTCATGTTATTTTTGTTTTCTCGAACAGCAATCACAGGAATCTCTTGCTCAATGGCCGCTAAGGTAGGTAATCCAACGCAACAATCAGGAATGACAACGCAATCAATATCGGCCGCTGTTAGTATACTGGGGTGGCCTAATGCCGACGGCTCAGTAATAATCCTCGGACTTCTATGAAGGCCTTTTAGGATACTGAAAAGAAATGTCACAGACACGATTTCTGCTGCCATTCTTGGATCCACAACTCCTACATCCATATTAAGTATATCCATGGACTCCATCATAGGTGAATGAGCAGAGGGAACTCCGAACAATAAAGAAATACAATGCGTCAGCATAGCCTCCACACCACCCCAGGGGTTTACCATGCCGCCGAGATAATAGTCTCTGTGGTAAGCAGACGGCACCTTTATAACAGATGATAGGCCGACAGCATCATAAACCTCTTTATGTTTAGATAAGACATTGTAAACATTTTCAAAACTTTCTATTTTACCCACTGCTCTTCCGGAACTGGAATAAACAGACTCCATGCGCACCTTATCTTTCATAGTTACCACAAGGGGACAATCAAGCCCAAAAGAAGCTCGTGCCCCGGAAGCCAGATTTATCGCTGCTTTCTGGAATCGTTCATCTTCATGTTCGTCGATGACAAGCATCACTCGGTTGGAACGCACTTTTTGAAGCCCAACCGTTCCCATGAGTAAACGGGAAATAATACTCCCTTCCACATATAAAGCATTCTCAGGTAATTCATTGATATCGGACGCATTTACGACATTCGGATGTGTAATTAAATTATCACAAGCTGAAGCAAGAAGTCTGGCAACTGGTGCGGCATCCCCTGAATGTCCACCTATTTCTGCACCAATTCCTGTAGGCACAAGCAGGACAGCATTGAATTGATCGGTGTTCTGGAAGCGCCTTTTTATAAAATTAAAAATGGCGCTTCTTGAGGGGGTCTGAAAATTATCTACATTTGACATGACACCTAATTCGCAATGATAGCCCTGATCATCAGTCCGCGTTACTACAAATCGAATAGGGATTTCACCTTCAGGCAGGTGCTTTTGGACATTTTCAGATACGTATTCTAAGAGTTCATGGTGATCTTTAACAGGTGGAATAATGATTTCTTTTTCGTACAGGATCATTTGTTGTTTACCCCCATCTTGATTTAAAGTCGTTATAGTCAAATTGTTTTTTCAGTTCAAGTTTTCCGCCTTGGGTGTATGCATAAATAGTAGGTAAATTCACACCGTTGAACATGTGAGCCTTAACCAAAGTATAACTACCCATTTCTTCAAAAACAATTCGAGAGCCTATCTCCAAAGGTTCATCAAATCTGTATTCACCAAACAAATCACCTGCTAAACAGGTGGCTCCTGCCAGTATGTATTTATATTTACCATCCGTCGATTCTTGCATAACATCTGGTTTATATTGATACTCAAATACTTCCGGCATATGGTTTATCGTTGTATCAAGAACCGCTATTATACATCCATCACTTTCGAATACGTCTAAAACAGATGATACGATATATCCTGCGTTTCCAACAATCGCCTTTCCAGGCTCAAAGAAGATTTCTATATCATATTTTTTTCTTAAAAACGATAACGTTTCAAGCAATTTGTCCGAGTTATTGGCCCCTTGAAATAGATACCCACCTCCCAGATTTACCCAATTTACTTGCCCGAGAACTCCCGGCAAACAGGTGTCAATATGCTTCACAGTTCTGATAAGATGATCAAAATCCGTTGATTCGCAGTTTGTGTGGAAATGAAGACCTTTAATATCATTCAGCGGTTTATGGCCATTGTTCACAATTTCACTTAATTTGTTTAGAGGTACTCCAAGTTTTGAATGTTTTCTGCATGGATTATA
>JAHIOG010000077.1 GCA_018895675.1 bacterium | reverse complement strand
TTGCGACTAAATCGCAAGATTCAGCGCTTTCGCGACGACATTGTAGAGGTAGAAACATTTAATACGGATGATATGGACGTGTTGGTGATTTCCTTCGGGTCAACCGCCCGCTCTGCAAAGCGCGCCGTAATCAATGCCCGAGAAAAAGGCGTGAAAGCCGGTCTGTTGCGCTTGAAAACCATCTGGCCTTTTCCCGATAAAGAAATAGAAGCGCTCTACAAGCCTGTTAGGAAAATCGTTGTTGCCGAGATGAACCTGGGGCAGATCGCTCATGAAGTCGAATGGGCAACGCGTCGCGAAAAACCCGTGGTCAGGGTCAATAAAATTGATGGTGAACCCATCACGCCGGCCGAAATTTATGAAGCCATAATTTCATAGGAATAGTAATGGATTATTTGTATTACCTGAGAGAAGATAAAATGCCGCACATCTGGTGCGACGGTTGTGGTCACGGGATTATTTTAAAATCAATTTTAAGAGTGATCGACAAGCTTGGCTGGGAGAAAAATGATATTGCCATGGTTTCCGGCATTGGGTGTTCCAGCCGTACTCCGGGGTATGTGGATTTTAACACCTTGCACACAACCCACGGGCGGGCAATTGCATTTGCGACGGGATTGAAGATTGTAAAGCCCAACCTGCATGTCATTATTGTCAGCGGAGATGGCGACGCCACAGCAATTGGGGGAAATCATTTTATTCACGCCGCCCGAAGAAATATTGATCTAACGGTTATTATCTATAACAACTATATTTATGGTATGACAGGCGGACAGGTATCTCCAACTACGCCTATTGGAAAGAAAGCCTCGACTGCACCCTACGGTAACCCGGATGCGCCCTTTGATATCAGTCGCCTGGCTCAAGCCGCCGGTGCAGCGTATGTGGCGCGATCAACAGTATATCATGTCGGTAAAACGGATCGATATATTGAACAGGCGTTTTTGAAAAAGGGGTTTTCGGTTGTGGAAATTATGACGCCCTGTCCTACTTCCTACGGGAGAAGGAACAAAGAGGGCAACGGCGTCGATATGATGGTGTTTCAGAAGAACAATTCTGTTGGTATTGAACGCGCTCAGAAAATGTCGGAAGAAGAATTGCAAGGAAAAATCATTACGGGCGTGTTTGTTGACAAGGAACAAAACAATTACCTGCAACGATACGACAGGGTTATTGAGAAAGCCAAACAGATTAATCAATAATCATTGGAGAAAAACATGGCATTTCGATATGAAGTTAGATTAAGCGGTTCAGGTGGTCAGGGATTGATCCTGGTGGGAAAGGTCCTGGCGGAGGCAGCTGCGATTTATGACGGTTTAAATGCGACCCAAAGTCAATCCTATGGTCCGGAAGCCCGTGGAGGCGCCAGCCGTTCCGAGGTTATTATTTCCGATGGAGATATAGATTATCCGAAAGCTGAGAACATAGATATAATGCTGGCGTTGACCCAGGAAGCCTGCGACAAATATGTCGTTGATCTGAAAGAAGGTGGGATTTTATTAATAGACTCGCAAATGGTTACGAATATCCCGAAAGGGAACTATAGAGTAGTTGCCCTTCCGATTATCCAATCTGCCGTTGAACGCCTGGGAAAATTTTTGGTGTCAAATATCATAGCGCTTGGTATCATTACGAAATTGTCAGGGGTTGTTTCGGAAGATTCGGTTAAACATGCAATTCGCGCCAGGGTGCCCAAAGGGACCGAAGAAATCAACATAAAGGCATTTTACACTGGTATCGAATTAGCCGGTAACTGGCTTGAAAAACACGGCTCTCTTTTATAAACCCCAAGTGCGAAAGATATTGTGATTCACACAATTGACTTTTCGACCATTGATCTTTTCGGGCGCGTGTCCGCTCTGGGGAATCATCACAAAAAACACCGTTATAATATTGAAAAAAATTTTGATGCGCTGGTTTCGCTCATCGATACCCGGCACTTGATTGATCAGTTTCAACTGCTTCGTTTTTCATCACAGCCTGCCAAAGAAATGAAGTTAATCACAGATTTCATTAAAGACCGCGAAACTCTTCTGGAAATGCTGGGGTGTTACTATTCACTTCAATTTTTACTGATGAACATCAAGGCGCTTGATGTTTTTCAGATGAATCTTTCATCACCGTCGAACCGGTATGATAATTATCATAGATTCTTACTGAGAACCGGTTCTGACTTCCGGATGTTAAGCGGTGCATATATGTCGGTGCTTACAGACATTTTTCTGCCGATTAACAATCGTCCGGATTTTATAGTATGTTGTGTTGGCACACGGGTCGATCAGGATGATATTGATCTCGGTATTATTGATAAAGGACAGGGCGAAAGGGCAATCATAACCAAAGCTTTTGGCGCTTTGAACAATGAAATGTTAAAAAATGCCAGCGTGCTTCACTTTCACTTGTCGGAGCATGTCGGCAAACGAGGTTATTCCGCATCGATTCAGGAATATCATGATCTTCTGGATGACGAAATACAGGATTTTGTCATTCTCAGTGAGATGCTCAATGCGGTGCCGATACTTGGTCGGCTAAAGTTATTTCAACAGTTCAAGCGGGAAATTCTGGACCGGTATTTTTATCACCCTGGTCAGGATAACAGGTATCACGAGGGTTGTCTGCGGGGTTTATTGGGTGAAATCCGGGATCTGATAATGATGGAAGCTTCCGAAAATATTCTGAATCCCAAGCAAGACGCCTTGCGCATGCTGAAAGCGATCATCTTTGCTATAAAGACCTGGAAGGGCATTGACCGAAGCACTTCTCTGGAAGTACTGGACGTGCTTTTGAAAACCGATTTGGCTAACCGTGATGATT
>JAHIOG010000076.1 GCA_018895675.1 bacterium | reverse complement strand
TAAGTGTAAATGGATACTCCTCTCCGGGCGGCTCTAATAACGGAATATCTTCTGTCGGTGTGAAATGCGGCTTTTCCAAACCATTCTGTTCAACTAATGAAAAATAAGCCTTGGGACGATCAAAATAGCCTAAATGTAAAATCGACGTTCCTGAATGCTTTACATCCGGACAAGGCCACTGCAGTCCCCACTCTTCCTCTAATCTCTCGTAGTTTATTCCAGAGTAAATCGGAGTTAAAGCAGCTATTTCTTCCATAATTTCTTTTGGAGAGGAGTAATTCAATGCATATCCCATATGCTTTGCCAAATGGGTAATGATCATCCAGTCGGGTTTACTTTCACCAGGTGGATCTATGGCTTTTCTGATTCGTTGAACTCTTCTTTCAGTATTGGTAAATGTACCATCTTTCTCTGCAAAACAAGCTGCGGGTAGAACTACATCAGCATATTCAGCAGTCTCCGTTAAAAAAACATCCTGGACAACAAGAAACTCTAAATCCCTCAAGGTTTGCTCCACGTTCTTAACATCGGGAGCAGTGATTAATGGATTTTCACCAACGATAATCATCCCTTTAAGTCTCCCCGGAGTTAGCATTTCAAGTACAGAGAGACCCGAATTTATCGGTAATTTTACGTTCCAGGATTTTTCAAATTTTTTCTTTGCTTGACTGTCTTTAATAGATTGATAACCTGAATAATAATCTGGTATTCCTCCAACATCAGCCACCCCTTGGGCATTATTCTGTTCCAGTAATGGAAGAATACCACTTGAAGGCTCTCCAAGATGCTGAGTCAAGATTACCAAATTGGCAAGCGCCTTGACATTATCTACCCCGGCAATTTGTTGGGTGAGTCCGGTTGAGTAAACGATCATTGACTTTTTTGTTTGTGTGTAAATTTCAGCAGCCTTATGTATATCTTTTTGGGAAACACCTGAAAGTTTTTCAACATAATTTGGTGTGTATTTTTTAACTTTCCACTTCAAAGCCGGTAAGTTGGAAGTGAGTTGTTTAACTTTTTCTATATCTATCATTCTTTCACTGAAGATCGTGTTTATTAATCCATTAATGAAACCAACATAGGTTCCTGGCTTAAGCTGGAGGTATAGATGGGCGAACTTAGAAAGGTGCGTCTTCCTATGATCAATGAGTATGAGTTTGGCACCGTTAGTAACGGCATTTATTATGCGGGCACTCACTTGGGGATGAACTTGGGCAGGATCAGCACCGATAACAAAAATAACTTTTGCTTGTTCCAGTTCACTAAGAGAATTGGTTCCTGCTCCTATACTGAAAGCCGATCTTAAGCCAGGCAAAGTAGCCGCATCGTAGATGTTACCACCATTATCAACATTATTGGTTTTCAATACGGCACGGGCGAATTTCATTAGAACATAATTATCTTCATTAGTGCATTTTGCAGAAGAGATAACACTCAGAGATTCACTTCCATATTTAGATTTAATTTCGGTTAGCTTATTAGATACAAGATCCAATACCTCATCCCATTCAGCTTCCCTAAAATTGGGTAGAGAGTTTCGAACAGCTTTCCTTTCTACTCCTTCATTTTTTGTATTTTGTCGTATTAGTGGTTTTTTCAATCGGTCAGGGTGTTGAATAAACTCATAGGAGTGCCAGCCACGGGCGCACAATCTTCCTCGAGAAATGGGATGTTTCTGAGAAGGTGTTATTCCTGTGACTGCCCCTCTTTCTACTTGAAGATACATCCCACAGCCGCAGCCGCAAAACGGACAAGTCGACAAAACATCTATCATCCTTAATTATCCTATTTCTATTTTCTCAATTCCTAAACTGAAAAACTTATTACAAGTAAAGAACAGCGGGATTTTTCATTTTGTAAGAAGTGCCTCAATCCTTTTCAGCAAATCATCAGCTTCAATAGGCTTTTCTACATAGTCGTCTGCCGCAAAATATTCACCATCGGTTTTTGGAGAGAACTTAAACCCAGTCTTTTCAGTTATGCCGGAGATAGCAAATACAGGAATATTTTTTAACTCAGGATCATGCTTAAGATCATAACATATAGTAAATCCATCGTCTATTTCCTTCATCATAATATCCAGAAGGATCAAATCGGGTTTGAGATGTTTGATCTTTTCCATGGCTTCATTTCTGTCATATGCGATTTCCACTTTATATGACTTTGTCTTCAAGATAGTTCGTGTTGCTTTCACAAAATCCGGGTCATTATCAACAATTAGAATCAATGGTGGTTGTTTCATCTTTTTTACCTCCTTTATTTTTCCCAATTTTTTGAATATATCACTAACCGCTAACCTTAGCTCTTCCATTTCAAATGATTTTATATAATAATAGAAAATGTCCTGTTCACGTACCTTAGTTTCCAATTCTCTGCTGTTTTTGGCAGTAGTTACAATTACTTCAACTTCCGGGTAAATCGTCTTTATAATAGGAACCGCATCATAAACCAAGATCTCAGGCAAATGAGTATCTATAATGATGCAATCAAAATGAACATTCTTAATTTTTTCCATAGCCTTGGTGAACCCTGCACTTATTTCCAACTCATAATCTTCACCATTGAAAAGAGAGAGATACTCCTCTCTTATTCCGGCATCGGGATCAATAACAAGAATTTTTTTACTTTTATCCATCATCTCTTTTTTAGATTTCACAAACTTTATGCCATAATTTTGCCTAAATAAAAAAAGCCACTCAGGATAATGCCTAAAAGATTAATTTTAAGTGAGATTATAAATTTATATTCAGGTCGTTGTTAT
>JAHIOG010000075.1 GCA_018895675.1 bacterium | reverse complement strand
CACCCTGTGAAATTATCTTCTCAATATCCATTATTATTCTTTTTTAACTACCCCGATACGGTCATTCTTCCCTACGGGGCAGGCGAATTTCGCTGATTACTCTAATTTTTATTTTAATTATTTTAGTGAAATTAGCGTAATTAGTAGTTTGATTATTTTTCATTGATAAAGCGTTCATTTTTTAGGGAAGTTTCGCTGAAATTTTCTTAAAGTCCAAGTTTTATATTTGTTGCTGAGAAGGACCTTTCAACTACGAATTACGCGGATTACACTAATTTTTACTTTAATTATTTTAGTGAAATTCGTGTAATTAGTAGTTGTTGATGAATCTTTCATATTTTAGGGATGTCTCCCCGAAGTTGACTAATAGTCCAAGTTTCATTTTGGTTGCTTTTAGGTAATTAATGATCTGCGCACGATGATTATCGCATAGTTCTTTTACAGCCTTCGTTTCGAGGATTTACCCCGTGTAATATCAATTAATTGCTTTCTATTGATCCTTCTTGATAATTAATGATTCCATCGGAGCATCAATACTTCTCTATAAAATTATTACACAGGGTGAATTTTCCCGTAACATACAAAATCAGCATTATATTTTTTTTCAAGTTCAATACCTTTGAAAGTAATAGTTAATTCTTTTTCTTGTTCGAAGGGAATTCCCTGATGTCTAAACTCAATGGCCAATGCCTCCTGATATACAGGTTCAAGAAAACCGCAACCCAGTGTCTTATTCACCCCGTGTAATATTTCTTAAGCCTTTTATAATATCTATTCCCCTAAGCATTTTCTATCTCCAATGGACATACATATAAACATATTAAGTTATTACATGGGGTAAACTTCCATGCAAGCACCGATTATTTTATAACTCTCTTCTTTGAATATCAGATTTTCCATTATTTAACTACCAATTACGCAGATTTCACTAATACATTATTTTTATTCGTGTAATTCGTGAAATTAGTAGTTTAGAATCCTCTTTTTAATACTTTTTCGTAGTCTTTTTGAGCCATCATTCGGGCTAATTCTTCAAACTTTACTTTAGGTTCCCAGCCCAGTTTCTCTTTGGCTTTGGAATAATCACCGATAAGCAGATCAACTTCCGTAGGGCGGAAATAGCGGGGATTGATCTCGATGAGTGTTTTTCCGGTTTTGGAGTCAATTCCTTTTTCTTTCACATCTTTTCCATGCCATTTAATGTTCATATCAAGTTCAGCGAAGGCGACTTCACAAAATTCCCTAACCGTATGGGTTTCTCCGGTAGCCATAACGTAATCATCTGGTACGTCTTGCTGTAACATCATCCACATTCCTTCACAATACTCCGGTGCATAGCCCCAGTCACGTTTTGCATTCAGGTTACCAAGATAGAGTTTATCCTGCAAACCCTCATTTATTCGGGCGGCGGCGCGTGTAATCTTTCTCGTTACAAAGGTTTCACCTCTACGAGGGGATTCGTGATTAAAAAGGATACCGTTACAGGCAAATAAGTTATAGGCTTCCCGGTAATTCTTGATAATCCAGTAAGCATAAAGTTTTGCCACTCCATAGGGAGATCTGGGATAAAATGGAGTATTTTCTGTCTGTGGTATTTCCTGGGCTTTGCCATAGAGTTCACTGGTGGATGCCTGGTAGAATTTGGTTTTCAAACCGACTTCTTTTATTGCGTCTAGAAAACGCAAAACTCCAATACCGTCAACTTCTGCGGTATATTCTGGTATTTCAAATGAAACCTGCACATGCGATTGCGCACCGAGGTTATAGATTTCATCGGGTTCGGTTTTTTCTAATAGGCGATTCAAATTACTAGAATCCGTTAGATCGCCATAATGCAAAAAAAGTTTCTTGCCATATATTTCCGGATCATTAAACAGGTGGTCGATTCTACCGGTATTGAAGGAACTGCTGCGGCGGATGATACCATGGACTTGATAGCCTTTAGAGAGGAGAAGTTCGGTTAAATAACTACCATCTTGGCCAGTTATTCCAGTTATTAAAGCTTTCTTCATTTTTTATCTTCTTGTATAGTATTCATATTTTTGATATAAGATAATAGCCGTCCTGCCTGCCCCGTCTCAAAGAGATCCCTTTGGGATAAGGAACGAAGTGCCTGCCCTGTAGTGAAGAATGAATGTATCAGGGACTGTAACGGGGAGTGCTTTTTTCATTTTATTACATCTCGCAATGCTCGCAAAGAGCGCTAAGAGTTTTTATATTTATAACAGTGTTCGTAGCGGACGT
>JAHIOG010000074.1 GCA_018895675.1 bacterium | reverse complement strand
GTTTATTAATCAAGCCCCAGATGAGATATCCGATTCCCGGCGCCATGCCAACGATAAAACTGCCATGAGTCAAATGCTCGGTTTTATACATCATCAACAAATAAGTACTGAACCCGGCAATAACAGCAACAGCAATCACCATATACCAATATTTTAAAACCAGACGTTCGAATGTCATGAACAGACCGACGGATATTCCGGTCGTGATCAGATACAGATAAAATCCGACGCTGTCGATCGCAGACAGCCTGTGCAGGATGAGACCGGTTAATAAAGCAAACAACAGATTTATAAAAAGTAATTTTATTGTCTTTCGCCGGATTTGTTTTGGATCAGCCTGGTATCTAAACTGAATCCTGGCTATAAAAACACCGATTAATGCGGATAATAAAAATATTTTAGTTATCATGGTGATTTCTTATCATTCCACTTTTCACTTCCCCATACTTTTCGAGAAACAACCCGATAAGATGGGGAATACTTTTCAATATAATCTCTTGAATGATGGATAACGGGATAATTGTTTTCAATAATGTATTGATTGAATTTGCCGAATGCACCCTGATCAATTGACAGTTTGCCGTTCTCGATCCGTTTCGCAATTCCGGTCCAGATCTCTATGAAAGGCGCCAGATTTTCGGGCGAATTCTGAGATGATTTAGTGATGATCGCAGCGAATTTATCCGAAGATAAACCGTCATATTTAAATCGCTTCAGATTGATTCGAATATAGGAAGAATCAGGCGATATATTTTCAACCAATTTTATCTGTTGGGCGGCTTCTATCTGAGAGATTTCTCGATTCAAATAATTCAATATTTTCTGAAAATCAGTTCCAAGGTGCCCGGGTCCCATCACTCCCTGAAAGACCAATTTATAAATATCATCCGCCCGCATGTCCGGGTAATGCATCAGATGCATTTTGATCAGTGATTCCCATGAGCAAATGGTATCGTCAACTTTCATGGAATTACAGGAAAACAAAATCATCGCCGACATCGTGGTTATAATTAAAAAATTTTTCATATTGGGGCAATAATGAAATCGCTAAGATTTGTCCTGATCGTCAATGTCTTTAAACTGGGCGTCTTCAATTTTATCAGGATCGATATGAAGGTTTTTCTGAGTCCTCTTTCCTTTTACATCAAATTTATCAGTAGAAGATTTCTTCAAATATGGCTCAATTATTTTCCAAATTATATAAGCAACGAACAGAATTAATAAAAACCGGAACATTATATTGCCTTTCGTTCCGGATTATAATATACGGTTCCGGATACCGGCTTTTTCAATAATGATAACAGATCGTTTAAATCATCTTCATTCTGAACGAAATCAATTTCATTCGTGTTTATTATCAGCAGCGGACTGGCTTTATATCGGAAGAAATGTTCATTATATATCTGGTTCAGGGATTCTATGTATTCCCTTGATATTTCCCTTTCGTAGCTTCTACCCCGCTTTTTGATATTCGCCATCAATCTGTCAGTGCTTGCCTGGAGAAATACAACCAGGTCAGGTTTGGGAATTTCCTTTTCCAAAAACCGGGCGATTAAATTGTACAGCACAAGTTCTTTTTCGTTCAGGTTAAGATGAGCAAAAAGTTTATCTTTATCGAACATATAATCGCTGATGAGTAAACTATGAAATAAATCCACCTGTTTTAATTCAAGTTGCTGACGATAGCGGCTAAGCAAAAAATACAGCTGTGTTTGAAAAGCATAGCGTTCCGGATCGACGTAAAAGTCTTCCAAAAACGGATTTTCTTCGAATTTCTCTGTGACCAGTCTGGCGGACATCCGTTCTGATAAGATTTTTGCGAAACTGGTTTTTCCCACTCCAATCGCACCTTCTATGGCAATGTAGTATAAATGCTTCATAAATACTGTAATTCCTCACTCATAATTTAATGACTTATCCAGGATTTAATATCTTTAATTTTTTCAATTTGGTCGGTATCGCTGCAGTTATTAAGCAATTCCTGCATTGTTCTGTTTTTTACCGGATGTACATAATCCGGAGCAATTTCCGTTATCGGCTGTAAGACAAATCGTCTTTCTTCTATTTTTGGATGCGGAATCGTCAACAGCGCAGATGATATCACCTGATCCGAAAAAAATAGTATATCAATATCAATTATTCTGGGACCATTTCGCTTCTGTTGAAAATCTCTTCCTGATTGTGCTTCGATATGTTTGCTAAAATCTAAAAGGTCATCGGCGGTCAATTCAGAGACGCCATCTAATACAAGATTATAAAACCGGGATTGTTCTCTGAGATATTTAGGCTCCGTTTCATAAAGACAGGAAATATTGCTGATCTGAAAGTTATCTGAAGTATTGAGACTCTGCACTGCTTCTTTTAGAAATTGTTCCCTGTCGCCAATATTTGATCCAAGCCCGAGAAATATGGGGTAATAGCTCAAAGTAGTTCCTTGATCTCGTTCCGCGTCCTGCAAATCTCAACTTCAACCGTATCCAAAACGCCTTTTACCGGAGCGTTGGGTTTGCGAATTCTGATCAACACTTTTTCGGGCGAAAACTTTAAAAACACTTCTTTAATAATTTTTCCCGCAAGCGCTTCAAGCAGGTAATATTTGGAATTTGTAACAACGTTATGAACGAGTTTATACAAATCTTCATAACTGATCGTATCTTTAAGGTGATCTGATTTAATGGCGGGCGTCATATTAAAATCCAGGCTGAGGTCAACCTCAAATCTACCGCCCAATATTTTCTCCTGCTCGGCAACTCCGTGATAACCGTAAAACACCATATTTTTTAAACTGACTCTGCCCATTTAACTACTCTCCCGAATACTGACACGAAATTTACCGAACCCGCTTTTGATTGTCAAGAACGCCCGATACTGAAGTTACTCCGGAATTTTAGTGCTGTATTTAATATTATGTCGAGATGATATAAGCTCCCCTCTTTCCCCTCTTTGGCAAGCCTGCCCGCCCTCCGGGAGCAGGCGGGGAGGGGATGGAAGGGGAGGTCGATTGGAATCTTCATGAAATAAGGCTTTTTCCATCTCAACTTTCCTAAATTACTATTCCATTTGTTAATGTGTTTTATCATCTTAAAATACAAAATATTGCGCTATAAGGGATTTCCAATTTCGGTGGAATTTCAACGCCTGGTATGTATAATTGACGAAACGGCAAACACTATGACAATGATGCATGACAAAATAGTAGACACAGACATGGCGGCAATGTTATGACGACAGAATTTCTTTTCCATATGACAAAATTATTATTATCAAACTCCGGCACAGCTATTGTCACTTTAATAAGCGGTTTTTGAAAAAAATGAAAAAATAACGAACAAAAAAGGAGGTGTTATTATGACACTCGTAAGATGGACCCCCAGAAGTATGCTGAGTTTTCGAAATGAAATCGATCAACTATTCAACTCATGCTTCAACACACCTGTTAAAGAAGAGACAAGCATTGCCGCCTTTGCTCCTGCGGTAGATATTGAGGAAAAAGATAAAGAATTCCGGATCACTATCGAATTGCCAGGTATTAAAAAGGAAGAAGTATCAATCAAAATTAAAGATAACCTGCTCACAATTACCGGCGACAAGAAAAAGGGAAAGAAAACCGAAGATGAAAATTATCATCGTACAGAACGAATTTTTGGATCCTTTCAGAGAACCTTCAGATTACCGGAATATGCCGACCAGGACAATATCGCTGCAGAATATAAAGATGGTATTTTAATTGTCTCGATTCCAAAATTGAAAGAATCTATCTCAAAAAATGTTGAGATTAAGATTAACCCTACTACGTAACTTAATAATTTAATATGCCAAATGTAGTGTTTACAGTTGCTATTTGGACTATATATCGTATCATATTTCCTAAATGACGTTGTAGGGTTAAGTGACAAAATCTTCAGCATACTAAAAAAGCCGGTTGACAACCGGCTTTTTTATTGTCAAAATATATCAGTTCTTCCCAGCCTTTTTTGCTCTCACTTCAGCAATTACTTCTTCCTCGATGGTTTTTGGCAAAGCGGCATAATTAAGAAATTCCATCGAAAATGCAGCTCTACCACTGGATATTGTTCGCAATGCCGAAGCGTAACCGAACATTTCCATTAATGGCACGGTTCCGGTAAGTTTCTGAGATCCTTTTCGATGTCGACGCATATTATCAATTTTACCGCGACGCCGGTTTATATCTCCGATGACGTCGCCTATATAATTGTCGGGAGTATTTACCTCAATTTTCATAATCGGTTCCAACAACTGAGGCGCCGCTTTATGGATGACTTCTCTTAAAGCCTGTTTCGTACAAGCACGAAATGCCATTTCACTGGAGTCCACAGGGTGATAACTCCCATCAATTAATACAAACCTTACATCCACCATTGGATAATCTGCGTAAAGTCCTCGCTCAGCACTTTCACGAAACGCCTTTTCGACTGAGGGTATATATTCCTTTGGGATATTGCCACCTTTGATCAGATTGGTAAATTCCAAGCCATTTTTCTCATTAGGTTCTAAACGAAAGATAATATGAGCATATTGTCCCTTGCCACCGGTTTGTTTTTTAAACTTGAAATTATATTCCACTTTCTTCGTGATCGATTCGCGAAAAGCGACGGCGGGTTTCCCAACATTTACAACCATTTTATGCTCTGATTTTAAGCGATCAACGATCACTTCAAGATGAAGTTCACCCATCCCGGATATTACTGTTTCTTCGGTTTCGTCATCAAAACGAACCTTGAAGGAAGGATCTTCCAATGCCATTTTACCTAATGCTATTGACAGTCGATCCCGGTCTTTTTTTATTTCCGGCTCAATTTTCATATCAAGTACTGTTTCCGGATATTTTATATTTTCCAGCAAAATCGGGTCGTGGTCATCACAAAGCGTATCACCTGTCGTTGTAAATTTGACGCCGATTAGTGCGCCTATATCACCGGCTCGCAATGTTTTTACTTCCTGCCGGTCATTCGCATGAATTCTTAAAATCCTTCCGATGCGTTCCTTCTTACGTTTTGTAGAATTCAAAATGTAACTGCCGGACTCCAGTTCACCTGAATAAACCCTGACAAATGTTTGCTGCCCGACAAACGCATCGTTTGTAATTTTAAATGCTAACGCGGAAAATGGGCGTTTATATGAAGGTTTTCTCGACAATATAATTCCCGGGTCTCGCGTATCCAACCCGGTTATGATTCCACGATCTATTGGAGATGGAAGATAATCAACAACTGCGTCCAGCAATAATCGAACACCTTTATTTTTAAATGCGGCGCCACAAAAAACAGGGGTTATGCAAAGGCTCAAAACAGCATGTCGCGCTGCGGATTTAATGTCATTAACTGTGACCTCATCTTCTGCAAGATATTTTTCCATCAGGGGCTCGTTAAAATCAGCCAGTTTTTCGATCATGATTTCCCGGAATTTTTCTGCTCGCTGTTGGAGATTTGTTGGAATATCCGATATAATCATATCCAGATCATCGTATGTAACGGCTTTCATCGTGATCAAATCGATAACGCCCTCAAAATCCGCCTCTTTACCAATTGGCAGCTGAAACAATACGGCATTGGCGCCCAGCATTTCATTCATCTGTTCCATGGTATGGAAAACGTCTGCTCCCTGCCGGTCCATTTTATTGATAAATGCAATCCTGGGAACATTATAACGGTCAGCCTGGTGCCACACGGTTTCACTCTGAGGTTCGACTCCACCGACAGCACAGAATACCATGACAATGCCATCCAACACCCGCAAGGATCGTTCAACTTCAAGAGTAAAGTCGATATGTCCGGGAGTATCGATAAGGTTTATCTGGTGATTTTTCCATTTAGTAGTAATCGCAGCCGACGTAATTGTAATGCCTCGCTCTTGCTCCTGTTTCATAAAGTCCATGACAGCCTGACCATCATGCACTTCGCCTAACTTGTGCGTTATTCCCGTAAAAAACAGGATGCGTTCACTGGTCGTCGTTTTACCGGCATCAATGTGGGCAACAATTCCAATATTACGTATTCGTTGTATTTCTGCATTTTCCATAAAAAAATAACTCCTTAAGTTCATTCGGACGGCGAATTTAAGATTTTAATCCATAAAAGCAAACTCATTTTCGAGGACTTTAACTTCATATATCATGCAAATATTGAATTTATCGCTCCGGTAAGAGCTCCCTCATACCGGCTTTGCTGGAATGCCCTGTACGAGTAAGATCGTACCAGAACCCCACTCTTTCTCGTCACAACGATCCTGCGTTGAGACGGAGCTGTTTTCAGTGTCCCCGCAGGAATGAAGACACGAGTGGTGTAACACAAACACTCTTTGTGAGCAATTATTTTACTGCAACCAATCTGCTGAGTAATATCATTCCATAGCAAGAGCCCCGGAACGGGGGTAATGTAAAGGAGAATAAACAAACAGGAGTGTTTGTTTTACGATTTCCTTCTCGTTTAATAATAATCTGGCAGTATCACCATTCTAACTCATCTTTGACAGTCGAAAAAGTTAACTCGCTAACTGACAGGGAGTTACAAAGACGCAACAACGTCTTGGCACTACATTTTCATATTTTAAAAAGCGTTTTAATTTTATACTAAAGTTGTCTTACTGTAGGCGGAATGG
>JAHIOG010000073.1 GCA_018895675.1 bacterium | reverse complement strand
CAATGGGGTAAAACCTGTTTATGTCATGAACTTACAAAAAGAGACCTGAAATACAAAAGGGAGGTTGATATTCCAATTGTATATGATGGAATAACATTTGATGAGGGGTTACGTCTTGATGTGCTGGTTGAAGATTTAATTATCTGTGAAATTAAAGCAGTCGATCAGGAAAATCCGGTCTGGAGAGCACAAATATTAAGTCATTTAAAACTACTTAATAAACGATTAGGTTTCTTAATTAATTTTAACGTTCCGGTAATAAAATCAGGTATTAAAAGAATAATAAATTAAATTTCGTGTCTTTGTGTCTTTGTGGCAAAAGCAAAGGAGAGAGTAAAATGAAAGTATTAATCACCGACGGACTCAGCCCCAAAGGACAGAAAATCCTGGAGAACAACGGGATTGAATTCGATATACAATTCTACGAACCAAATGAACTAATTAAAGCAATTGAGGATTATGATTCGGTATTGGTCCGCTCCGCAACAAAAGTACCCAAAGAGCTTATCGATGCCGGTAAGAAGCTGAAGGTCATTGCCCGCGCCGGTGCCGGGATTGATAATATCGATCATCAGTATGCAAAATCCATTGGCATTCCCGTACTGAATACTCCGGGCGCAAATTCTGCATCTGTCGCCGAGTTGGTCTTCGCTCACATGTTTGCCCTGGCGCGTTTTATCCCTCAGGCTAACATCACCATGCGCAATGGTGAATGGAATAAAAAAGCCTACAAGGGCATCGAGCTGGCGGGCAAAACTCTTGGTATTATAGGTTTTGGTAAAATCGGACAGATCACAGCGAATATTGCCCTGGGACTGGGGATGAAAGTACTGGCAACCGATGTCATTGATGTCAAAACCGACTTGGATGTAACTATAACATCCAAAGAAGAGATATTCAAGAATGCTGATTTCATATCACTGCATATTCCGAAACCCGCCCTGCCTTTCATCACCAAAAAAGAAATTGATATGATGAAAGACGGCGTCTACATCATCAATTGCGCCCGCGGCGGCGTGGTGGACGAAAAAGATTTACTCGATGCATTGAATTCGGGTAAAGTCGGCGCCGCCGGTATTGATGTGTACATGGAAGAGCCTACCATGAACATTGAACTGGTCAGTCATCCCAAAGTATCCGTAACACCACACGTTGGCGCCAGCACTAAAGAAGCCCAGGATCGCGTTGGTATCGAGATTGCGGAAAAACTTGTGGAAGCCCTGAAAAAACTGTAACGACAACCCGTATTTGATAAGCTGAAAGGAAACCAATGGTCAAGATTAAAGGGCTTAAAGGAATTCGCCCAATCAGAGAACTGGCATCCCGAGTGGCATCCCGCCCCTATGATGTACTGAATTCAGAAGAAGCGCGGGTCGAAGCCGAGGGAAATCCCTATTCCTTCCTGCATGTAATCAAATCGGAAATCGATCTTCCGGAAGATACCGTCCACTACGATGAAAGCGTATATCTAAAAGCGTCGGAAAATCTTCAGACTATGATCAAAAATGGCTGGTTGTTCCAGGATAACACTGAATTTATCTATGTATATCGCCAGATTATGAACGATCACGAACAATATGGACTGGTCGTAAATGCCTCGGTAGAGGATTATCTCGAAGGTAAAATCCGTATTCATGAACTGACCCGTGAAGTAAAGGAAAAGGATCGCATTAACCATATAAAGTACACCGATGCCAATACGGGTCCCGTATTCCTAACCTATCCCGCCCGTGAAACGATTGACAGCATTGTGGACACTGTCACCAAAAATAAACCTGAATATGACTTCACCGCCGATGACGGTATCCGGCATACGGTCTGGGTAGTAGATAATCCGGCAATACAAAAATTATTGATAGATCAATTCAGTCAGATTCCCTTTACCTACGTTGCCGATGGTCATCACCGCTCCAAATCAGCCGCAATGGTCGGTGAAATGCGTCGCAAAGATAACCCCGATCATACCGGCGCTGAAGAGTACAACTGGTTTCTTACTGTCCTGTTTCCTCATAACCAGCTTAAAATCCTGGATTACAACCGGGTTGTCAAAGATCTGAATGGATTGAGCGAGCAGGAATTCATCCAAAAAATCAGTGAGAAATTTGATATTTCCCGGGTTTGCTGCCACGGTTCCGCCAAACCTGAATCTGCAAATACGTTTGGTATGTATCTCAGTCAGCAGTGGTATGTATTGAAAGCCAAACCGGGTACGTTTGATCTTCATGATCCTGTCGATAGTCTGGATGTATCAATCCTGACTAACAACATCCTTGCGCCGATCCTTGGAATCGGCGATTTACGCAAGGACGAACGTATCGATTTTGTCGGCGGTATCCGCGGACTGGGCGAACTGGAAAAACGGGTCAATTCCGGTGAAATGACTGTGGCATTTGCCCTTTATCCGGTTTCGATCAAGCAACTTATGACAATTGCCGACGCCGGCAAGATCATGCCTCCGAAAACTACCTGGTTCGAGCCGAAACTACGCAGCGGGCTGGTGGTTCACTCATTAGATTAAATTTTTGTGTGGGTCTTGTGATAAATAGGGGCGCAGATTTCTGTGCCCCGCTTGATTTCTTCCCAATACCACAAATTGGAATTATCTTTTCACTTTTCACTAAAAATCCCGTCCTCCGGTCCCCTTTGCTTTTCCCTCAACTTTGCCTAAATTTATTTCAACAATTACAGGTCGATCATGGCACAAAAAATCAACCGCAGAGAATTTATTAAAACCGGCACACTGCTTGGATTGGGCGTTATGGCTGGATGTTCTTTGCGTAATCGCTTCGATATCATTATCCGAAACGGACTTCTTATCGATGGAACCGGCGCACCAATAATACGGGCCGATATCGGCATCCGCCGAGACAAACTCGCAGCCATCGGAAATCTCTCAGGCTCAACAGCCGATAAGATCATCGACGCCAAAGGACTCATCGTCAGCCCGGGTTTTATCGACATCCATACCCACACCGACATCGAGCTGCTGGCAAATCCCAAAGCGGAGAGCAAGATCCGTCAGGGTATCACAACAGAAGTTTCCGGTAATTGTGGATACTCTCCGTTTCCATTAACCGATAATGACAGTCAGGAGCTTCTGGAAGATCTAAAGGAACGGTTTGGAATTACGACCGGTTGGAATTCCATTAGCGGGTTCCTGCAAGCCATTGAAGAAGTCCAGCCATCACTGAATTATGTGACATTTACCGGGCACGGCAATATCCGGGCGTTTGTTGTTGGGAAAAATGATATTATGCCAACATCTGAACAATTGGAAACGATGAAACAGGTATTGGCGGAAAGTATGGAAGCCGGCAGTCTGGGCTTGTCTACCGGATTGGAATATGCACCGGGAAGTTATGCAAAAACTAATGAGATTGTTGAACTGTGTAAAATAGTTGCAGAACACAACGGCGTCTATGCTACGCATATGCGTAACGAGGATGATACCGTAGAAGAAGCAATTGAAGAAGCCCTTGAGATCAGCCGAAAATCGGGAGCATCCCTGCAGATTTCCCATTTTAAAGCCTGCAACCAGTCCAACTGGCATAAAGTCGATCATATGCTTGATATGATTCATTCTGCCAACAAAGCCGGTTTACCGGTACATGCCGACCGCTATCCATATAATGCCTGGGCAACCGGATTGACCTCCTTCTTACCGCTCTGGGCGCGTCAAGGTAACACTGACGATGTATTGAAACGTCTGCAGGATAAACGCCAAATCGACAAGATCAAAGCTTACACCGAAAGCCGGGGCAAACGCATCGGCGGTTGGGCTCAAGTGGTGATCAGTTCCTGCCACAATGAGGAAAATTCTCACTGGGAGGGAAAGTCCGTTGCCGAATGTGTCAAAATTTCAGGCAAAGAACCGTTTGATTTTATTCGTGATCTGCTCATATCCGATCGCAATCGTGTCAGCGTGATCGGCTTTGCCATGGATGAAGGTAATCTGAAAAAAGTACTCGCATCACCACTGATGATGATCGGTTCCGACGGCAGCGCCGTAGCGCCTTATGGGAAACTTGGCGAAGGTAAACCTCATCCACGCTTTTACGGAACATTTCCAAGGGTGCTTGGTAAATATGCCCGCAAAGAAAAAATCTTTGATATGCCCACAGCTATCCGAAAAATGACCTCTATGCCTGCCGAAAAATTGGGGATCAAACAGCGTGGTATCATCCGGAAAGGCTATTACGCAGATATTACATTATTCAATCCTGAAACAGTCACCGACAATGCAACTTTTGCCGATCCTCATCAATATCCAACCGGTATCGAATATGTTATTGTAAACGGTAAATTGACTATCGCAAGGGGCGATCATACTGATACCTTTGCCGGACGCGTCCTGCAACACGAGGTCTAACCGCATCGCCATGCCATTGACAATCCCAAATCAGCCGGTATTAATTATCACCTTAATTTTAGGAATTACAATTTGTTTTGGATGGATTGCTTTCGCACTTATTTCATTGAGTGAAAACGAGCGGATTGCTTTCCGCCGTTCTCTATTAATGGCGATTATAATGGCATACCCCTATCTTATTATCGGTCTTGTCTCTTTTAAATATCAAATTCTTTGCGCTCAGATATTATTGACGATAACTATTCTGGCTTTAATCGTTATAATACTACCACTGGGCAGGAAAATATATAAACCCACGGCGGTTCCTGACGATTATCGTGTTGACGAGCGCGATACCATGTTTTCCCGCAGGGAGCTTCAGCCTGAAACACAACGATTCGTTGAATATTATCATACCCATCCGAAAGAAAAAATCTCCGATGATCGGTTTCGCCAAAAACCCGGATTACTCTCACCCCAATCACAATATTACGACCCTTACTATTTCAACGCGGCTGATGCCGGCTTCAATACTATCGAATGCATGCGGGATCACGTAGAAGGACCGATAAATCCCGAAAAGATTTCTATAATTCCTGCCAAAATCAGTCGCTTCCTGAAACGATGGGCGCTTCAACTGGGCGCACATTCCGTTGGTATCACTCGATTAAAGCCATATCATCTGTATTCCGTATCGGGGCGTGGCGAACGCTACGGAAAACCGGTAGATCCGGATCACTCATTTGCGATTGCGAACACCGT
>JAHIOG010000007.1 GCA_018895675.1 bacterium | reverse complement strand
TGAATTTCGCCTTTTCCATTCCCGTTCACCTGAAAATCAGGAATAACCAGACGAAATATCTATTCCAAAAAGCCATGGCAGGCAAACTGCCGCAGGATATTGTCGCTAAGAAAAAATGGGGCTTTAGCGTCAATCCCTATCTGCAGTTCAAAAAAGATTTGAAGGCTGTCGCCGAAAAAATACTTACCTGGGAATTCGTTGAGCTGCAGGGCATATTTAATTACGACTATCTTCGCCTGATAATGGACTATCAGCCCCATCCGCGGCTGCACTGGCATTATAATTACCTCTGGATAATTGTGAGAATCGCAATCTGGGAAAAGATGTTTGTAAAAACAAACGAATTTAAATCCCCGAGTTTTGAGATCGGAGTATACTATCAATGAGCATTCAAATCCAATTCTGGAAGTTATTTGCATGATCCATACACGAATGCAGGATGTCGACACGGCGGTGATTATACTAAACTGGAACAACGCTGATGATACACTAAGGTGTCTGCGCTCGGTCTTGAAGGCGGCTGCACAAAAACCAGTCAATATCGTCATTATCGATAATGGTTCCGAAGATGATAGCCTTTGTCGAATTCGTGATTATTTAAATACGCGGAACATCAGCCATCAAGTATTTTCTAGAATAGCCGGCCAATTCCGTATCGTTCAGGAACAGGATGCAACTGCAGTGACGCTTTTATTGAATAATGAAAATTTAGGATTTGCCAAAGCCTTTAATTCCGGAGTCGCATTCCTGAACCCGGAGAGTTTTAAATGGATCATGCTATTGAACAATGATACCGAATTACACCCTGATTGTTTGGTCAATCTGATCGGAATGGCTGACCGCGTGCCTCAGGTAGATGTCTGGGCGCCGGTTATAACGTATTATCAGCATCCGGAATTAATCTGGGATGTAGGCGGTTCGCTGAAATTTTGGGGAGTCCGCACCTTTCCGGGCAGAAAAAAAAGACGTAAATCCTTTCCCGGTCATGGGTTTAAAGAACGGACTTTTTTAACTGGTTGTGCGTTGTTAATTCGCTCCGAAATATTTGTTACTTATGGATATTTAACGGAAGATTTTTTCTTTGGTGAAGAAGATTTTTGGCTCTCAAAACTACTGCAAAAACATCGCCGCAAAATGGCAGTCTGCTGGGAAGCCGAGATTCGGCATAAAGTAGCGATATCGATTCGGAAAGTATCACCGGATTCAATCGTACCGCTGGTCTATATCCACAATTTGAACAGATTAGTTAACATGAAATCGTGGTTATCGCCGGGGGTTTATTCTATCTGGAAATATTTTTATCTGCCTTATGTAACCTTTTTTCTCTGGTGGAAAAAATGGATACCAGTACGCCAGCTGCTCCGATTTGTACTTTATCTGGCACGGGATTCCACCACTAAAAGGATCGTCACACGAGAAGATTTTCTGGGTGCAAAGGATTTATTCTTATGATTAAAACCGGAAAAATAGTGCTATTAGATTCGGCTACAAGCTCCTTTGTCCGGGACGATATCAACATATTATCAAAAAACGACCGTATAAAGATCATTGATACAGGTGTATTTGTTAAAAAACTCGGCGAGACATTAAAAATATTATTAAAAAGTGTAATCGAAAGCATTTGCGCGACCGTAATTTTAACTTGGTTTGCTGATTATTATTCGGTTCTTCCGGCACTGATATCCGGATTGTCCGGGAAATATTTTATTGTGACTACCTGGCCTGAAATCGCCGGATCAGAAGGTTATGAAATAGCACTAGACGGATGGAATCACCTCGACTTGGATGAGGTGTCATGAAAAAATATCCGATTGATCCTGATCAAATCCGCCTGAGAGCCATAACCAGTTTCAATCTGGCGATCAGGAAGGCCAAAATAAACCAAAAATTGAGGAAAATTATCTATGGCATATGATCCGATCATAAAAATTCATGCCGGCAAAACAGACCAGGGATATTTTGTCAACACCAATTCAGATTTAGTGGCAATGATTCCGCCCAATCCTGGCCGCATCCTGGATGTCGGCTGTGCTTCCGGAAGGTTGGGAGAAGATATAATCAAAGCCAAATCACCGCTGGAATATGTCGGGATTGAAATTGTCCCAGGGGTGGCTGAAATTGCCAGAGCACGTCTCTCCAGAGTGCTGATAGGGAATGCGGAATCCATTTTACCAGCGCTTGAATCAGAATCGTTCGATTGG
>JAHIOG010000006.1 GCA_018895675.1 bacterium | reverse complement strand
TTCCACGCCCGAAGCCCGGCTCCCATATTTTAGGTGTTGGTTCTAAAAATATAGGTTACACCATTGCAGGATAAATTTCAAAGATCTCTACTTTCAATATACTTCCAATAGATGTTATGGTCAAGGCAATTTTGTAAAAATTGTTAAAATATTTCGGGAATGTATTCAGGATAGTGATTTATTGTCTTCGATTCGGGTTTGGTTCCAGAGACGATCCATCTCTTCCAGAGTCGCATCTTTAAGTTGAATATTTTTTGCAGCCAGTTCTTTTTCGATATACTGGAATCGCTTTACGAATTTTTTTAATGTGGAATATAACGCCTCTTCGGGATTTATATTTAGAAAACGTGAAAGATTTACCAGGGAAAAAAGAAGATCACCGAACTCAAGTGTAATATTTTTATCATCCGACAGTTTTAAGGCGTCCTTTAATTCATCCAGCTCCTCATGCACTTTTTCCCAAACGAGATCAATTTTATCCCAGTCAAAGCCGACCTGGGCAGCTCTTTCCTGAATTCGACGGGCTAATAGCAGAGCGGGAAGGGTTTTGGGTAGTCCTTCCATCAGGGAATCACGACCTTCTTTTAACTTTATCTCTTCCCAGTTCTGTTTGATCTCCTGAACGTTCTTGACATTTACATCGCCAAAGACGTGGGGATGTCTCCGTACTAATTTTTCATTGATATTACGGATGGAGTCAGAAAGACGAAACTGCTTATTTTCTTCGGCAATTTCCGACTGAAAGACAATATGTAATAACAGATCGCCCAATTCTTCTTTTAATTTTTGGTGGTTATTTTCATGAATGGCTGCAATGGTTTCGTGAGCCTCTTCCAGAAAATAAGGCGATAATGATGTGGCGGTCTGTGCCCGATCCCACTCACATCCGGAGGGACCGCGCAGAGTCCTGACAATTTCTATCAGTTTGGCAAATTCATTACAAAGCGTAGAATTATCAGACATAGTTATTTTTTTAACACTCTGAACAAGCGCTTGACATGTATTTGATGCAGATAACGTTTTTGCAAGCGCTCCATTTGCAGTGTTTCATCCGGGTGCTGATCATTATAGCCGGTTAAATGAAGAATACTGTGTAGAATAACAAGGATCAATTCCTGCTGGAAAGTGTTATCAAAGCGCCGGGCATTATCTTTGATTATGTCGATGCTGATATAAATTTCACCCTCGATTGCCTCGCCGGGCTCGTTAAAATTGAAACTGATCGTGTCGGTGAGAACATCATCATGGAAATATTGTTTCTTCAGGCGATTTAATATCTGGTCGCTGGCTGCAATTATAGTAACGCGAGAGAAAGACACATTTTCTCCCTTAGCAACAGTTTCTATAATAGATTTAATTGCCGGTGATAATAGCTGGAATTTCGGGTAATTGTTAATGATGGAAACGAGTGACATTAAGTGCCGGGTTGTTTGGATTTTGCTTTTGCCGGTTTCGAAGGAATCTCCTTTTCTTGTCCCGGGTACTCGACACGGAGGTGGTGAAGACCTTTTAGAATCGGCATAATGCCGGTATTTGATTTTATATCACCTTTGATTTTACTAAGATCAGCAAGAGTCAGCGGACATTCATCCAGTTGCCCTTCCTTAAGTCGTTTTTCAATTATCTGGTCAATAATTTTTTCGATATTTCCCACGGTGGGTTTTTCGAGAGAGCGGGAAGCAGCCTCGATTGATTCACAAATCATTAAAACTCCGGTTTCTTTGGTATGGGGTTTGGGGCCGGGGTATTGGAAATCGGATTCATTAATAAGAGTGTCGCCGTCAGACTGTTCCATCGCTTTATTATAAAAAAATTCAACCCGGGTAGTCCCATGATGAGTGGATATGAAATCTATAATTGCTTTAGGAAGTTTATATTCTTTGGCTAAGCGAATACCTTCTTTTATGTGATTAATAATGATCAGCGCGCTCAGGTTTGGAGCAAGATTATCGTGTTTATTAATGTTGTAGGATTGATTTTCGACAAAATATTCGGGTTTCGTGATTTTGCCGATATCATGATAATAGGCGCCGACACGAGCCCGTAAGGCATTTGCGCCGACAGTATCGGCGGCGGCTTCGGCGAGATTGCCAACAGTGACGCTATGCGTGAACGTTCCGGTTGCTTCTTTGGATAATGACTTTAGTAACGGATGATTGAAATCGGCTAATTCCAGGAGGGTCAAATCGGTTGTGATCCCAAAGATTCCTTCCAGCAGACTGATGATTCCATAGGTGAGAAACGGCGACAACACGCCGTTTATGCCAGCGTATAGAAGGTCGTTTGTCATTTCCTGAATGGACGAGTATTTTAATAATTCGGTAACGCTGATGGCGATCAGATAACCCAGCAGAATGTAAATGATTGATTGAAAAAGTTGACTTCGTTTACGCAGCTTGCGTACCGAATAAATAGCGAAGGAATTCACAAAAACTGATGTAATTATAAAATTGAGGCTACCCTGCAATTGAGCACCTACAATCATAGTTATGGTTGCGGCTCCTACGAAAGCGATCTTGCTGTCAAAAAGTATTGTCAGCGTCATGGCTGCGATAGTGATGGGAATGGCAAATTCGGATATGTTAAATTTCTGTACGAAAAACAGTGTAAATAGTGACTGAATGACGAAAATGATTCCCAGGAGTACGACCATTTTTGGGTCTCTGAGAATTGAGCGCCTATACGAAAGTAAAAATGTAATAAAGAATGATGCAATGATCGACACCAATAAGATTTGTCCGATGAAGATGATTGGATCGCCGATTAATGGAAGACTTTTCCGGAGGCCACCGCGAATATTTGCCCGGCGGGCTCTATCTTTCGATAGAGATTCCAGCTTCTGGTAAATCTCCGGCGTTATTTTAGTGTTTGCGTCGACAATCTTTTCATTTTCAAGAATAATACCCTTGCTGATCGGAACCTTATTGATCGCTTCCTGCTGACGGGATTCGGTTTTTTCCTTATGGTAAATCAGGTTTGGTTTTAAAAATTTAACAATGATCTCGTAACCTGTATTGATGAATTTGGAATCCTGTTCGGGATATTTTGCCTGCAGCGTCAATTTCGCTTTTGTCCAGGCTTCTTTCAGTGTCAATAACTGGTCGTAGTCCACCAATAGTTCTTCATTGTTTTGCGAAATGGCGATGCGGTCGCTGATGATTTGTTCTTTACTGATATCAAGAATAAGCTGAGCATAGAGGTTGCTTAAAATCTGTCGTAACAGAGGATAGAAATTAAAGGGGAAGCTAACATTGTCTTTCTGATTTTCCAAATTGAGGATCAGCTGAGTATAAACGATTGAATTTTCTTCGAACTGATAATTTTCCTGAAGATAAGTAGCCAGGTTTGAATATGAGATTGAATCGGTTTGGGTCATCGACAGAATTTCGTCATACCGTTTGGAATAGCGGTAGCGGTCCAGCAACCTTATGGAGTCTTCGTATTTTTTCTTAGCGGAGCGAACCTTCTCTATATCTTTAAAAAAGATTTCCAAATTGGACAGTTCCGTTCTCTGAATATCGTTATTCTGCAGGAAGACAAAGTGAATTTTTTTGAGGGCATCATTACGGTCATTGCTTAATTCGGTTTCGGATTTCAATATCGGATAATCAAAGGGAGCAATAACGGCGGATCGAGTTATATCGTTGATCTTGTAATTATATTCGCTGTATCGGTTTTTCGGAAAAAGCAAGGCTATAATGACAATAATCGCGACACACCAGAAAAGCGCCCAGAATTTCCGTCTCTTTGCAGATTGCGGATCTAAACGATCGGGGTCTTTGGTTGTGAGAAAACTCAGGTTTGGCAATGAATTTTACTCCTTTTTCCTTACCAGACGATAGCTGCGGATGCCCAGGTGAATCCGGAGCCGAATGCTGCCAGTACGACCTTATCGCCTCTTTGAATTTTCTGTTCCTCACAGGCTTCGGCTAATGCCAGGGGAATCGATGCAGCGGTCGTATTTCCATACTTATGTATATTACTAAAGACTTTTTCAAGAGGCAACCCCAGTCTTTTGGCGATCGCTTCTGTTATTCTCATATTTGCCTGATGTGGCACAACCATATCGACGTCTTCGATGCTCCAGTTGTTCGCCTTCAAAGCTGCTCTTACAGCTTCAGGAAATCTGGTTACCGCATGCTTGAAAACCTGCCGTCCGTTCATTTGTGGAAATTGACGACCTTCGTCAATCATTTCTTTTGAAATTCTGGGACATTCATAGCCAACCGGTGCATCGATTGATAGGTCCATGGCATGTTTTCCATCACCAAATAGATGTGTTGACAAAATTTCACTATCATTATCTGATCGACTTATGATTGCGGCGCCGGCGCCATCGCCGAATAGAACGGCTATATCTCGTCCTTCCGTTGTTAAATCTAATCCAACCGACTGAATTTCAGCACCCACCAGTAAAATATATTGATATTGTCCGGTTTTGATGAACTGATCAGCAATGGATAAACCGTAAACAAAACCTGAACATTGAACCCTGATATCGAGTGTAGGAACTCCCTTAAGATCGAGCTGAGCCTGTAAAAAGCTGCTGGTTCCCGGGAATTGATGCTCCGGAGTGGTAGTTGCGACGATGATTAATTCAATGTCTGTTTTTTCTATTCCGGCATCGGTAATTGCCTGTTCGCATGCCGGTAGCGCTAATTCGGCGCAACCACACGGTTGAGTGACGAACCTTCGTTCATGAATACCGGTTCGTTCAATGATCCATTCGTTGCTGGTGTCCATCATCTTTTCGAGATCAAAATTTGTGATGATTTTTTCAGGGACATTTTTTCCGATTCCTGCGATTTTACTTCGATACATAGATAAAAACCCTCCTGTATTAGATGGTAGCACTATCTGAATAGCGAATATCTTTTATATTAAGTTGTATTTCTTTATTGTTGTTCCATTCATTTTCTTCAATTACAAATACCATATCCAGAGGACGATTACTGATGAGCATTTCGTATAGAGTTCCCAGTTTCCATCCAATAGCGCTAATGACAATTTTGTCCCGACAGGCTTTAAACTTCAAATGATTCTCACCGACAATGCGTGGTAAACCGGATATGGTGATATTCCGGGCAGCGAATAACGGACGCATATTCCCAGGACCGAAGGGCGCCATTTTGTTAAGATGATCGATGATGTTCTGATTGATATCGTTAAAATTTATTTCACACTCGATTTTTAATATGGGGTGAAGCATCTCTTCGGTAATCTGTCGGTTGGCGATCTGTTTAATACGATCACGAAATTTTGCTAACATTTTCTGTTTTATCGTAAGACCGGCAGCCATTTTGTGACCGCCATAGCTTTCAAGAAGATCCGAACACTCGGTAAACGCTTTATACAGATCGAAATTTTGAATACTTCTGGCGGATCCTTTTCCTATCCCGTTTTGAAAGGAGATCATGACTATTGGTCGGTTGTACATCTCTTTTATTTTTGACGCCACAATGCCAATGACGCCCTGATGCCAGTTATCATCTGACAGTACGAAGATCTTGTCTTTGTAAATATCATGAGTGGAATTTAACTGTAATATTGCCTGATCGCCCGTGTTTTTTTCGATACTCTGACGGTTGCGGTTTTCCTTTTCCAGCATTACCGATAATTCATGAGCCTCTTCCTGGTCAAATGAGATTAGCAGCTTAACCGCCCGGGTGGCTTGCCCAAGACGACCCGCTGCGTTTATTCTCGGTGCGAGACCAAAAACAATATTCACAACATTTAAAGTCTTGTTCGTGAATCCGGCAACTTTCAATAGGGAGCTAAGCCCGATTTTATTAGTGCGATTCAGATATTCCAGTCCTTTTGACACCAAAATACGGTTCTCATCAAGAATCGGAACAATATCGGCAGCAGTACCGATTGCCACCAGATCCAGATGGAGGAATAATTTTTCAATGGGAATATTGTTTTTAATTGAAAACGCTTGTAGCATTTTAAAGGCAACTCCGGCGCCGCATAGCTCTTTAAAGGGATAAGGATCGTATTCCCGTTTTGGATTTATAATGGCGAGAGCATTTGGCAGTGTGTCCGCAGGCTCATGGTGGTCGGTGATTATTAGATCAATACCGTTCGAATTTGCGTAATCAACTTCATTAAAAGCGTTAATTCCACAATCACACGTGATGATGAGATTGGCTTGATGCTCGATAGCGACGTCAATCCCAGGTCGAGACAGACCATATCCTTCTTTTTCGCGATCCGGGATATAGTAAAATGTATTAAGACCGATTTCATGTAGAAATAAATGCAGCATGGAGGTTGCTGTTGTCCCGTCAACATCATAATCCCCATAGATCATCACCGTTTCTTTCTTCATCAGAGCAATTTGGATACGGTCAACGGCCTTTTCCATATCCTTTAGCAGAAATGGATCATAAAGATCCTGAATGTTGGGTTTAAAGAAATGATCAATCGCCTCCGGATTGTCAAAATTACGGTTGTATAGTACAGTGGCAATTGGGATCGGAAGCCCGGCTGCTGAAGCAAGATTCAGAACAGCTTCAAGATCAAATTCTTTAAATTTCCATTTGAATTTCATACTATGTATAAGAATCTGAAGTTAGTCGGTAAGCCGAATTCTGTTTCCGGCAGCTGCCGGACGACAGTCATTTATCTACATACAGCCTTACAGCTGATGTTAAGCGATCTACCCGAGAATTTAGCGGAACGGGCAATTCCAATTCTCTGCTTGATCTTGCTCCAGGTGGGGTTTACCCTGCCCCCGACATCGCTGTCGGGGCGGTGCGCTCTTACTTTAATCCCGCTTAATTGCAGGACGCACCATTTCACCCTTGACCGCCAAAGGCGGACGGTATCGTTTCTGTGGCACTTTCCTTCTCCCGAATAGTCGGGAGACTCCGTGTTACGAAGCACCCTGCCCTGCGGAGTTCGGACTTTCCTCCCCGATAAAAATCGAGGCGACTGCCTGACTAACTTCAGATAAATTCCTCCTCATTAATTGAACGGATTTCACTGGCATGTTCGTCCCAGTACAGCATCCGTCCACAAAATTCACAACGTATCGGATTCGTTCCGGAGCGAATCTCTACAACTTTTTGCGGTGGGACAATTGTGTGACAGCCCCCGCAAGAAACCTGAGCTGGAATATATTCAATATTACCCTTTTTATCTACTTTTTCTTCGAAAACCTGGCGAATGGGCACAATTGCTAAACCATTCTTTGCTTTGGATACACGCTCATATTCCCTTATATATCGTAGCGAAATAAATTTTACGACAGCTTCCCGGTTCTTCATTAGTTTTTCTTGAACATCGTTGGTTTTTTCGTTGGTTTTTTCCAACTGTTCACGCCGGAATTTTATTTCATTTAATTTATCCTTCAATGTCAGATCTTTACCTTTGATTGCTTCTTTGAGGTTTTCCATCTCTTCATTTAGTTCGAGGATTTTATATTCTGCCGTGTCGATATTCTGGCGAACAGTTTCAATTTCAGATGTTAGCGCATCATACTCTTTATTTGATGTAACAAGGTATAGTTGATCCTGGTATCTTTTCAAATGTTCTTTGTTATCCTCGATCTGTCCCTCGAGGTCTTTTGTTTCCAGAATGATTTCCTTTTCGCGGCTGCGATCGTTTTCAAGCTCCCTTTCCAGGTTGGCAATATTTTTTTCAAGTGTTTCAACGATCTGAGGAAGATCACCTTTTAATTCGTCGATCTTTAGTAGCTCGTTATCAATCTTTTGTAGGTTTATAAGAGATTTCAAGTCTTTGAACATTTATCCTCCGTTCTATTCAAAAATGAAAATTGCACCTTCCTGGGTGCAATTTAAATCTTTATATGTGGGTTGATCTTTCTGTAATGCTTTCAAAACCTTACCTTTCTGTGGGCGATATCCGATTTGAACGGATGACCTTCCCGATGTGAACGGGACACTCTGACCAGCTGAGCTAATCGCCCCGCGAATAACTGAATCCAAAAAGCATGAAAATTTATCCAAATTAAAGCATTAAATCAATATGATTGATAACAAATTGGCAATTGAAATTCAACTATTTTTGTTTTCCCCTCTGGAAAATATTTTTCAGTATACTAAAAAGATAAATAATTACTGAGCACATTAAACCGATGAAAAACGGCTGAATGTCCCATGGAAATGAAGGATTTATCAATGTGCTTTGATATAAACCGGTAACTAACCAACAACTTGTGCCGATAAAAGAAGCAATCATTGACATGACAGTGTAGCGTTTCGGTATTTGAATACCCTGAATGAAAATAGAGATCAAGGGCAATAATAAACTGGGTATAAACAGGGTGCCCATTAGATACCAGATCTTCACGACTGATGGCACCAAAGATAATAACAACACTGAAAACAGAAGCGTAATAAGCAATCCAAACTGGGTTGCATGTGTGATGTTAACATTTTTTTTGATCCGCCAGATGATATCCCGCCCAAACGTAACAGCGGCAAGAAAGGAATTTGAATCCAGGGTTGACATGATGGTCGCCAGAAGGGAAATGAAAAACAGTCCGCTTAATAGTGGCGGTAGTATTGTTACACCAAGGAGAGGAAAAGCCATCAATCCTGGAACATCACTGAAAAGTGCGCGAGCATAAAGTCCGGCAACAGTAGTAAAAAAATCAAAAACTACCCAGAACAGAATTGAGATTAGAATTCCACGTTGCGCCACAGCTGGAGTACGGGCGGCGTAACATCGTTGATAAAAACCGGGATCAACGAATGTCCATAATGCAATAAAGAACCAGACGACGATATACTGAGCGTTCTGCCCGCCACTGAATTGAAGATGACTTGCTGGAAGATTATCCTTTAAGAAGGAAATACCACCAAATTTTGTAAACAGAGTTATCACCAATACCGCGAATCCGGAAAACATCAGGATAAACTGGATAATGTCGGTTTTAACTACCGATTTAAATCCTCCGAAAAAGACGTAAACCGTGGAAAATAGAATACTGATTGAAACGGCAAACCAGAAAGGTATTCCAAAAATCGAACTGAACAGGAGGCTAAGCATAAGCAGGTGTGACGCGGGCGATACCAGAAAAAAGATAAAAACACTTCCGATTAGTCCGGCTGGTTTTCCATAATGTTGATACAGTTGATCGGGAATCGTGTAAAGGTTTGACTTGCGAACTTTTGGTGCGATAAAAACGGCAAAGAGAACGGCGAATAAATAATAGGGCAATGCTTGCGTTACCCAATTCAAAAGACCGTAAAGGTAGGTGAATTCACCAATACCTAAAATTCCGCCATACCATGTCGATACCAGCGTAGCCGTAAATGCGGGCAAGGAGAGCCGTCGTCCGGCTAATAGGAAATTATCATCATTTTTCCGTTGATTTTTAGAATACAGGAAACCGATAAGTAAAATTGAGATTAAATAAATCAGGATAAGAAGTTTATCAATAATTGCAATGTTAATAGAATTCATGAAGGACTAAGCAGTTTAATGACGATCAGAGTGCCTTTGGTGAAAGATATCCGTACGTCGTCCTTCAATGCCTGGTTACTGATACCCCGTGACCCTTCAAATAGGTTTTCATGTTTCAACATCCATTTCAATCCAGTGGTCGTTACATTATATGCTCTCGGAAATCCGAATAATGAAATGATATTACCGCAGGACACCTGAAATCCATAGTTGCCTGCCGACAGCACTAAAATTTCCGAAGTTTGTGAGAAAAGACGAAAAGTTGCTTTGCGTTTGAATTTTTTTATGATCTGCAATGTTGCAATACTATGGTCATCCCGTTTACCCATAAAACCTATTAAAACAATTTGTTTATATGAAAGCCGGATTGCTTCTTGCAGGGCTTTTTCCACATCATTTTTCTGCTGGGATTCCGTCTTAATTATCCGGCTATTTTTCTGAATGAAATAATTCAGCGCTTCGTCTTTGATCGAATCCAAATCGCCAATTATTAAATCGGGAATAATACCATGCCGGAAAGCATAATTCGCCCCGCCGTCGGCGCACATAATGAAATTTGCGGCTTGAAGAAGTTGATTGCATAGTTTTTGATCGGGATAATCGCCATTTCCGAACAGGATACAGATGGGTTCTGTAGATGATAATGGAAGTATAGAAACCATAGTTGGGAATAACTATTAGACTATGATAATTTTTCGTAAATCGGGATTTTATTTTTTTGCATGCACCTTATGAACTTGGGAATATTGATTATGAAATTAAATTTTCCCATCTGCTGACGGACCTGACGCTGATACTCTTTGGATCGGAAATATTTAAGTAAATATTTCTTAAGTGGCAGGATTAAATAATCGGTATCCCAGACTAACTCTTCGCCGGTAACATGATTAATAAGACAGTCAAAATGGGCTGCCCAGGCGACTGTATGAAACTTGTATTTTGATGTTAAATCTCTGTTGATTGCCTGCAGAATTGCCTGGTTGCGGGGATTTGTAAAAATAAAGTCTTTTGTAAACATGAATGCAGTGTGATAATATCGGGGTTTATTAATCATTCCTTCCAGGTTCAAGCGGCGTGTCAGAAGGATCATGATCTGCAACATGCGGTCACCGATTCCCAAACCAGGATAAGATTGCCCGGGAAGCTGTGGACGTCGTTCATCAAAATGCTTTTTAGGGTTCTGGAGAAGCAACCACTCAACTTGAAGAAAATTCGGCGTTTTGTCTGGAAAATTTGGCAAAGCATCTTCTGAAAAATGCATCTGTCCCCGTTTTAATACCATTTCACAGATTATGTTTTCATCTTCAGGCATACCTGTATATACATATAAACGATGAGTATGAGGATCATCAGTATCGATTTCCACATGTAAATCTGTCAAACCCAATCTCGCTA
>JAHIOG010000072.1 GCA_018895675.1 bacterium | reverse complement strand
GGAATTCATATTCGCGGTAGTCGTTCTTATGAAGTGCAGTACTTATTAGATGATATTTCCGTTCAGGATCCGCTCTCCGGTACAGGTTTCGGATTAAATATCAGCGCGAATGCAGTTGAAGAGGTAGAGGTTATCACTGGTGGATTCAGAGCTGAATATGGTCAGGCGACATCGGGAATTGTTAATGTTAAGACAAAATCAGGCGGAGATACGTATCAGGGATTTATTTCAGTGAAATCGGATCAACTGGGAATATTTCGATCGGAGCCATGGAGTTTTAATACAGATATCTATGAATTTAACCTGGGTGGCAGAGAACCGATTACGAGTTTTTTACTTCCGGCAATAGGTTTGAATCTCCCGGGTGAATTTTACTTTTTCTTAAATTTTTACGGAATGATCTCGGATGACTATACCAAAGCTACCGCAGACCAGCTGTCATCTCCAATTATACCCACATTTAATTTGTTTGGGAATGATCTATTTACTTCAACATCCTTTTCGCCACGTCAAAATAATAATTGGGTTGGACTATACAAGCTCACTTGGAAACTTGATGAGACTCATAAATTAATTGTATCTTATAACCGATCACTTGTAATTAACCAAAATACACAGTCTCTGCAGACAAATCTTGAATACGTCGAACCGGGTCCGGGATTTCCCTATAGCTTTTCACACAACCTGAACTTATTTAACACCTATTCTCACGATAATGAAAATTTATCTTTAACATGGTCGCATACCATCAATAAACGAACATTTTACAAATTAAAATTCAGTCGGTACTGGGCACATCTTCGTTCCGATTGGAAAGGCAAACACTGGACAGCTCAGTCAATTGCCACAGACGTATCCCGAATTCCTGTAGAATATTATGTCCCATATGATTCAACTAAAATTCGTGTGATTCCAGGCGACGGTTTTTATGACTATGGAAATTCAAGTTCGTGGCATGATCATTACGTTGAAATGTACATGTTCAAAGGAGATATCACCAGTCAAATCGGCAATATTCATTCATTTAAAGCGGGATTTGAAACCTCATTTCAGGAAATGCAGTTAATTGACATTATTGATCCCTGGATGGAAGGCGGATTCGGATCAAGTCAGGATATCTATCGTGTTTATCCTGCAGATGGAGCAGCGTATGTTCAGGATGATATCAAATTTGAAGGATTCTATCTGAATCTTGGCTTGCGGCTTGATTACTGGTTTCCAGGAAAATATGTTGATGACGCAATCGATGATCCTGACAATCTTTTAACAGACGCCATGCGTCAGCAATATCGGGATGAAACCTATAAATTATCCGACCGCCATTTTAAAATGCGCCTGATGCCGCGAATAGGTGTTTCACATCCAATATCAGATAACCAGATGCTCTTTTTTAATTACGGACATTTTTCCAAGCGTCCCAAACCGCAGTTCGTTTATGCAAAATTAGGCGGCGTCAGTTCAAAATCGTCCTATCAAAAATTTGGAAATCCAAACCTTAATCCTGAAACATCAGTTATTTATGAATTGGGAATACGGCATAAATTCACGGAGAATGATGTTATCAGTGTCACCGGATATTATAAAGATATTTTTGATTATGTTCAAACCACTACGATCAGCGGAATTCCCCGGATCGGATCGGCTGTTTTTTATATAAATCTCGATTATGCCCGGGCAAGGGGGGTGGAAGTCGAATATAAAACCAGAATCGGAAAATTCTTTTCCGGAAGCGTGAATGGCTCTTATTCCATTGCGACCACAAAATCTTCTTCTCCTGATGTGGCGATTTTAGTTGCTCAGGGAAGTATCGCTGAACAACCTATTAAAGAAACATTTGCAGTCTGGGACCGTCCGTGGCAGATGTCGCTAAATACAAATTTACGGCTTCCAAAAGGAATCGGACCGACAGTCTTCGGAATTAAAATATTTAGTAATTGGAACTTAAACTTACGCTGGTTTACCCAGGCAGGTAAACGATATACACCCACAGAATTCGTATATTACCGTACACAGGATAATCGTCCTGTTTATACCAGAGTCAAGGATCAAACACTGGCATATAGTAAAATCGGATCGAGTTGGAAATGGGCTGACCTGAGCATTAAAAAGTTTTACGACTTGAAGAAATACAAATATGTGTTCTCAATCGAGATACACAATTTATTTAATGATGTAAACGCGAATATAATTAATCCGGTAACCGGTAAAGCCTATGAATATGGTGACATAACACCGGTTAGCTGGAACGATCCGCTTTATCCCGATTTAACTTATCCGGTATCTGATCCATACCCATTAAATCCGGCGCGATATAAAAAACCTATGAATATACGATTTGGAGTTTCCCTGGAATTTTAAATAATCTTATGAAGTATCTCAAAACTATAGTAATTATTTCAATCCTGTTTCTGTCATTTCAGACGGTTCAGGCACAGTTATTCCCGAATTTAGGAGGACAGAGAGTAGGAACATCGACGGCGCAATTTCTAAAAATCGGGATTGGCGCGCGAGCCATGGGAATGGGAGAATCCTTCGTAGCAATTGCCGATGACGCCGAAGCATTATACTGGAACCCGGCAGGGATTTGTCAATTTGATAATAACGATTATTTCTTTTCACATATGGATTGGTTTATTGATATCAAAATCGATTATGCCGGAATGGTTTTCCACCTGAATCCGGTGAATTCGATCGGTATATTCTTCACCGTATTAAATACTGAAGAGATGATGGAAACAACGGAATTTCAACCCTTAGGTACGGGTCGTTACTTCAGTTATGGTGATCTGCTCGCCGGTATCTCTTATGCACGAAATATGACGGATAAATTCAGTTTTGGAATTACGGCAAAATATTTTCAGGAAACCCTGGCTGAACTAACAATGTCTTCATTTTTATTTGATTTGGGCACCTATTACAAAACAGGTTGGAAGACGACCCGGTTTGCAGTATCGGTGACCAACTTTGGTCCGGAGATATCGCCCTCCGGTCATTTTTATTATAAAAACCTCAATAATGAACAAATTAAGGTTGATAAATTTCAGGAATTTTCACCGCCGATTATGTTTAGAATTGGAATTGCCGCTGATCCGATTTATTCTAAACAACACAAATTGAGCACATCGGTTCAATTAAATCATCCGAATGACAACACAGAAAACCTTAATATCGGAGCCGAATACTGGTGGAATAGTATATTAGCGCTTCGTGCCGGTTATGTCACCGGCAGGGTAGAGCGTGATATTTCATTTGGATTAGGAATTAATGTGCCGGTTTTTCGGGGTAGATTTCGTTTTGATTATTCGACCTCGAATTTCGGTCGCTTAGGCTATGTTAATCAATTCACAATGCACATAATATTTTAAATTTTCTTATGAAACGAATCGGAATCATATTCATCACACTAATCTTGATTGCTTCATGCAGCCATGATAAATATCCGTTGCCGACTATTCCGGACGCTGAAGATCGCTACTCGAATATCGGTAAGCAGGTCTATAATTTAATTCACCCAGTCCTTGATGCTGAAAATGGATACAGTTTCAATCAACCATCAGATATATACTTTGGCGTCGATAATTTTGTGTACGTTTGCGATACTGACAATAACCGAATTGTAATGCTGGATGCAGGTGGTGGGTTACAAGGAGAATCTGGATATATTGAGCACCCTGAAGCTATAACACAGACTGACAGTCTGGCATTGCTGATTGTCAACAAGACAAATGAGATTTATAAAATAGATCTGTTTAAATACGATCATAATATCAAAAATGCACCGATTGAACTCGTATATCAGCAAATTAGCGAGCCTACACGTCAATTTACCGGAATATCCGTGCATAACGGTTTCGAATATTATGTAACGGTTATTGACATTGCCGACAGTAATACAAACTACCTTGAATTTAGTTTTATATACGATTTTCATCCGAATCACAAACTAAAAGGGACGATACCCTTATATGTTAATGGAACAGGTCTTTTTTCAGCAATTTTACCGACATCGATTATATCGGTACGAGAAGCCTATCTGGATATTTCAGGAAGATTAGAGGATACACGAGCATTTTTATTCACTCAGACAGGGAAAACCAGTCTGCTTTATAACAGTTTCAAAGTACAATATATATCAACGACTCTATTTGAAGGTCAGGAAGTTCTGGTGCCCTTCACTGGTTTTATCGGAACGGATGTTTATTCTTCCGGATATTTCTGGAATCCCGAAGACATCGCACTTGATCGACAGGGATTTATATTTGTTGTTGATGCAGGAGCAACTACAGTATCTTCCGATTCAATATTATATAATCCCGGTTTTTTCAGGTTTTCGAGTTCCGGTACATTATTACAATCAGTTGTGGGATTTGGATCAGAGCCAAAGAAATTTAATAATCCCAAAGGAATCGCTGTTTCACCATTTTTGGATGATCAGTTAGTTTATGTGGCAGATACGGGAAATAACCGGATTATGATTTTTAAACTGTCAACAGATTGATAGTGTTTACTAAAGAAATCAAATATTTTAATATTCCGTTAATTCAGGAACTCTGATCATATATTTTTCTTTATTGAGGAAAAATGATGTTGGAGGGTAATTTCTAATACTTATCATTAAATCTTGTAATAGCTCAACCGGAATTAGCCATTGTAATGAACCGTTTTCGACATTTGAATAAATCAGCAGATTATAATTGCCTTGTTCCAACTGGTTAAAATTTACAGTATCGGCAACACTGACAGTCGTGCGTTTTTCACTATTTAAAAGATTGTTTTCAATTATTTTGTTTGCAGGCTTCACTACAGATTCATCCAGGTACTCATACATCTGATCAACATAAGTATCGTATTGTATTCCAATGTATTCCAGATCCTGTTTGAGAAGTTCCGATTGCTGTTTACAGGTCGACAGGGAATGACTGAATGTAGAGATTGTGGAATCCACTGATATTTCAATCGCTTCTTCAAGTAATCTGTTTAGTCCTCCGGGGTATGTTGACATGTTATATTGCAGAGGAATATTCTGGCTCAGATCGAAATACACTTTTTTAAATATTAGATTTTCCTGTGGTCTTAAGAAAATAGATATTTGCTCCTTTTCTATAAGAAGTTCATTTTTAATATTTACGGAAAAAACGAGCCCCCAAATATCATCGTTGCCTCTATTTAAAACATCAATCCATAATTGTCAGACACCACCGTACTTTTGGATTTTTACAGGCGTTATATCAATATTTACGCAATATTCAGCCGGTAAAATTTTTATTAACGTCGAATAGTTATTTAAGGTCGATTGGTATTTTTCAACAGTAAAATCGTATGTTCTTTTTATTTTCCGCAAACTATCCAGCTTTCCAAGAGATTTCTTTCTGAAGTAATCCGCACTTCCGGTTCTAACCGCATTTATTTCTTGAAATTCATCAGAATTGAGAAGATATAGGTGCAGTGAATTTCCACTTACCGGGATAGAATCTTCCGGAACTACGATTTTTATCGAGACAGAATGTGAACAGGAAGTGAGTAAAATCGCAATTAATAACAGGCTATATGGATGTTTTGCTAAAGATAGCTTGTTCATAAAATTACGCCATTATTTGTCACTAAAGAAAATTAGCGGTCTTCTAATCTACTTGCAACCATTTTATAATAATTACTTTTCTTTAAATAATGGTTTCAAGGTCATTCCAAGTACCATGGAAAAGAATTTAAAGACAATCTCCTTGGACATATCTATTTCGAAAACTGGCTCGAGAAAATCACAAACGAGCACGGATTTGATTGTTTCGTTTACATGTAGAGGAATCGCAATCGCTCCAGGGGTATCCAGTCGTTTCCAGATGCGTCTAACATCGCGAATCTGCCGTTCCTTTTTCGTTGTGAATATGATCTGATCATCTATGATTGCGGTTGAACCAAGGCTATTACGATTATAAGGGTGATCAAAAAAGGCCAAATCCTGCGTTTCTTCATCAAACGACAAAATACATTCAAGCGTTGATTTATCAACAGATAGCTTGTAAATCCGCGGAAATCGGAAGTGAAATTGCCTGCACAACAGAGCAATAATCTTTCGCTGGATTTCAGAAAAATCTCCGGTAATTGTATTACTCAATTCACTTAGACGATCAAGTATATTCGAGTACAACCGGTACAAATCTTTGCTTTCAGGATAATTTACAGTGCAGATCATACCGGTATATTCATATAGGACATGCTGGGGAAAGAACTCAATAATCAGGTCCTTGCTTGTATTATCAGGAAAATAATAGATAGTTTGAAGTAACGATGGTTTGAGTGTTTCAGCTGCTTCTTCAAAAGTTGGTTGTATTTTTGTCTCAAATCTTTCATCAAAATACTTCAGAAATAATAGATCTGATAAATCCTTCTTTCTCAATTTTAAAATATGTTCGCCGGCAAGATTGATATTAGTCATTTTTCCATCATGACCAATCTCAATAATTCCAATGGTTCCTTTGGCCATAATGGCTTCTTTCAGCTCTTTGGAGTAGGAAAAATACTCCTGCGAGATATATTCGCTGATGACTTGTATGATAGTGCTGTGGATTATCTGTGGAACTCGAAGTTTCACTTTTGTAGGCGTAGATTGATCTTTGGGATCATCCAGCGTTAATACTGCAACAGGTCGTGTTTTATAATAAAGGGGAGCGTAGAGGAGGTCCATTGGATGCCACTGATCTTTTGTCTCAATTGGAATTTCCGTAGTTCTTCCACTGGATACAATTGTGCGAGCCTTGACATCCCGCCAAGGCATATAGTAAAACGACGATATTCGCCAGCGTTCAACCATGGAACTGAGCAATTCTTTTCGTTTCAGAGGCGCTAACTTTTTTTCTTCAGCAATCTTAATCAAATCTTCGGTATATCCAGAATAAAGAGTCTTTTTCGTTTCGAACTTACTATTTAAAAATGATAAGGTTACTCGACCCCAGCCGGATTTGCGTAACGTATCGATTAATACCTGACATTTCTCATCAAGCGTTTTGTATGTACGAATCCGGTTAAAGTTTGAGGACAAAACATCTAAAATTTGTATTTCACTCAGCATATTTTAACACTCCGATTTTTCTATGAGTTTTAACATTGGATTCATTTATATCTTATTACCATCATCTAAAATTTTATTCACAAGATCTATTATATCTGATATATCAATAGTTCCGTTACTGTTTATATCTGCCGCCTGAAATTCAAATTCATGAGGATTAACCTCTCCCAAAACGATACGAACCAGTATTACAATATCCGTTACCAGGAAACGTCCGTCAAAATCAATATCACCAGGTTTGATACCGTTAAAATCATACTCGATTGCCGCCATTACATCAACCAATCCCCAACCATAGGTATTATCAGGATTCCGGAAATTTGAAGCGGTCATCATCATTGCTTCTCTGACCATATCCGGTGTCCAGTCGGGATGAGCTGATAATATTACAGCAACAGCGCCTGCGACAAGCGGCGTAGACAGAGAAGTTCCACTTTTATAGCCGTATGAAGTTTGTCCTCCGGCTAAAGCACAATGGGTATTAACTCCTCTTGCTACAACTTCCGGTTTTATTCGTCCGTCATAAGTTGGACCGCGTGAACTAAATGATGAAATGATGCCATTTGTATCAACAGCGCCAACTGAAATCACATGTTCTGCATCGGCGGGAGTAATAATATGCTTCCAATCTGGGCTATTATTTTGGTTGCCTGCGGCTGATACGCATAAAATTCCGTTTTTATAGGCTTGCTCGACTGCGATCGTTGTAACGGCAGTTTTACCGTCGATATCTGAAAAATCATACCAGTCGATATATCCCAGAGAAGCCGAAGTAACGTCGGCGCCCAGAGAATCGCCCCATTCCAAAGCGGCGACAAACCAATCCTCTTCAATTTCTCTTTCATATGCGACACATTCGGTTTTTGCTAATAGAAAATTTGATTCGTATGCCGGTCCGTAATGCTTAGAGTCCATTGAACCGCCTAATGCAGACAAACAGTAGGTGCCGTGGGCATGTGGTGGAACAGTAACAGTATCACCGGGCTCATCTTGAGTGTTGCCGTCATTATTGATGAAATCCCGTTCAGCGATTATCAAAGTTGTATCTATGGCTTCGTGATCCTTAAAAAAACCAGTGTCTAAAATTAAAACATAGACATTTTGCCCTGCGTATCCGGCTTCATGTGCCGCGATAACGTTGATTTGGTTTAATTGATCATAAGATTGACCATAATTTAATGTTGCCGGTGCAAATGTATCCTTAGATAAGCCGGTGGAAATATGCGATTTGCTAATTTCAGGACTAAGTTTAAACTTTAGAACTAAGTCGATTTTATAAACGAATTTTAATTGTGCCAGCAAATGCAGTGAATCAACCGGTAGGCATACCGATATCGCATTCAGCCATTTTGATGTTGTCCTAAGTTTTGCTCCGTAAAGCAGTACTTTTGAAACATAATCGCGACAGACAGGAATATCGGAAAAATCTGCATTTTCTCGATTTACTTTAGCTCTTCGCCATCTGGTTCGCGGATTCATGCGTTTTTCAGTAATATCTTTAGCTGAATCATATTCATCGATGGTAAATATGCCTTTATCAGTAAAATATATCCAGACACTTAAAGTATCAGATGAAGTGCTGCCGTCAACACGTGCTTGAAGATATGGACTCAAAACCGGGGTGGATTTTTCATAAACTAACATCGATTTATCAAATCCAAACAGCAGGTTTATCAAAAGCGCCAAACCGGTTAAAACGAAATATCCTGTTTGACTGTTCCTTTTCATCTTATTGTAAATGTATCAAATTTCTTACATCGATACAAGAGCGATAATTTTTCATTTTCTTATTTTTAAACACTTTCATACTTTATTACATTGAATTTATATCTGTTAGTGCCTATATTTTTAATAACTATATGCTCATTCTAATTATAAATATTCCACATTAGTGATAGATGTCACGATTATTAACAAAAATAGTAGTGGTTTGACAACTGAATTTTAGTAAATTAATTAAGATGAATAAGTTTAAGCAATAAATTATTAAACGGGATATACAATGGCTAATACGATACGATTTATTTTTGCAGTTATTTTTATACTGGGTATATCGCTTCAGGCTCAGGAAAAATTTAAATTATTGGATTCGGCAATAACTCAAGATTCAACTGTGTTATCGGCGATAGTAGTAGATTCTGTGGATAATCTTATAGAAAGTATTCCGCAAAAAGTCAAAACGGCTGTTGCTGTTCTTGAACTTGATCCAAACGGTGTCAGTGAATCAGAAGCACGCGCCCTGTCAGATCGCCTAAGAATTGAGATCTTCAATGCCGGTGAATACGAGGTAATGGAACGGGATAAAATGAATCGCATTCTCGATGAAATGCAATTTCACCTAAATGATTGTACTTCCGATGAATGTGCTATCGAAATCGGTCGCTTAATTGGCGTCAGTAAAATTATTGCCGGTTCGATAAGTAAAGTAGGTGAATATTTTACCGTCAGCGCCCGGTTAATTGATGTCGAAACCAGTAAAATTGAAGCAACGGCAATTGAAGATGTCGAGGGAACATTGGGTATCGTTCTTACTCAAGCTATGCCGTCAATTGCAAAAAAAATCTCCGGTCAAATCGGTATTGAGATTAAAAAGACCGTGATTAAAACAGCAGTCAATATTATTACCGATCCTGAAAATTCAGCGATTTATATCAATGGCGTTTATCGTGGCGAATCTCCCATGAAAATTGAACTCGATCCGGACGATTACATTTTACGATCTGTAAAAGAAGGCTACGATACCCTTGAAAAACCATTTACTTTATCTGAGGGGCAATTGCTGGACATTAACATCGTTTTATCGAAAATAGTCGAACCGCAAGTAATTGTAAGAGAATCTCCGAAGAAAAAACGATCAATATCGAAAGGATTTCGGGTAAAATATATCAAAACAGGTTCAATAGACAAAATCAATAACCAAATAAATCAGATAAATAATCTGCTTTTAGATCACAATCAATTTTTTGAAGAATCGATTTCTAAACATAATCCTTTTTCCACAATAGAATCTTTTAATGGTATTGAGGTTTACAACTCCAGCCAGGTAGGTGATAATATCGGGTTTGAATTTGGTCTGGGAATTTATCGGGGAGATTTAGATAAGTGGTTTTCCGATATGGATAAGGGTAATAATGAGAGTTATTCACTGGTTACCTGGAGTCCTCAAGTGATGATGAACCTACGTTTTGCCCCTATACGATATCCGCTTTTCTATCCCTACATTGATGTGGGTTTTGGCTATAATCTGCTATTCATGAACGCCTATTATAACGAGAAATCCCTTGGCGGACCCATGTATCAATCCTGGGGTTTTATTTATGGTATTGGATTCGAGATCAGACCTATCCGGTTCTTTGGCGTGTCGATCGAATGGAATCGCAAGAATCTTGATATGAGACTGATGGATATTGATGAGGTCACTGATAATTTTAAGGAATATGACCTTACTAAAATCGATTTGACTGGAAACAGGGTAGGAGTGGCGTTAAATTTCTATTATTAAAATAATGTGTCATTAACTTAACACAAGTCCATTGTAATAGTTATCATTATAGGGTAGAATCATTGATAGGACTTGTGTCAAGTTAAGATCTCCAGCATTTCCAATTCAATAAGACCATTTGTTACTATGCCAATTAACTGGTTTAGATTCTTCTTCCAATCTATATTATTTGTCTTCATTTAGTATTGGTTCAAAGAGATAAATATCTCCTCAGCATATCTTTTACCGATTGCAAAACATTAACTTCACAATTTCCAACAAATTTTATAAAACGTTTTTTATCAAATGAGCTAATCCGCCTTGTTTTTATCAGTGAATCTTTCATTAAACGGTTATTAGTAGTTCTTGGTAAAAAAACATCAAGTTCTACCTTCTTCTCTATTCTTGACGAGATTGGAATTATAGTTAACAAACTTCCATATTGCATATAGTCCTTACTCTGAACTATAAGACCAGGACGAACTTTTTTATACTCCTGCCCGAAACTTGGATCGAAATTAATAATCCAGATCTGACCTTGTTGAAATTCCCTCATTTATCATCCAGCTTAAGGTAATATTCTATCTCACTTTTAGTAAGGTAATCACCTTTACTATCATGAACTGCTGCTAGCTCTAATTCAGTATCAGTAGCATAATATTCGGGAATTGATACGATGACTTTATAATGAGCTTCTTTGTTAGCATATTC
>JAHIOG010000071.1 GCA_018895675.1 bacterium | reverse complement strand
GACTAAAAACTATTCTCATGTCAAAGACATCCCTTCGGGAGAGCCCATTTTTCCGAAAAAATGGCTTCTAAAAACTTCTTTTTTTGAATATTTGTCCTTATTACACAAATTTGTGCTCTAAATAGCCGTACTCCACCCCGTGTTTGATAAATCTTCTCACGTTATCCCGGGATCCCCATGGGACAGGCAATCGCTGCAAAGATTAACTGTAATTCTATTCGACTGCCTACTCGGTGTCTGGATTTTCTTACTCCATGAGCCCTAACCAATTCACTTACCATCGCTTCAGCGCCCGCACGAATTCCGCATTCCTTACGGTAATCCTTATCTCCCATATACTTATGATGACGAATAGCACCAGTATAAGAGGCCTTGTTAAAAGTAACCGTTGATGCACGTTTCCCAATCTTTGCAGGACATCGATCCTTAAATGGACACTCCAAACAAATTAAAGGATCAAAATGTACAAGAATCACCCCGGTCTTTTCGTTGCGAGACCGGCAGCTGCCGGTTGGTTTTTGATTATCAGGGCAGGAATCTACTACCAACTCCTTACTATTTTCATCTATACTGAAATTGAAATCGGCAATGTCTAACGAGCGATCTTCGGAGTTGAATGCCTCAAAGGACTGACTTCGTCCTGAACTCGGCCCCTCAAGAGATATACCATTTTCTTGTGAATCTAAAATGGTCTGACCATTAACAAATGAGGCGTCAGTATACTGCTTATCCGGTTTCATCCTGGACTCTTCCAAACGCTCCTGAATTTCGGGCAATTCTTTTACATCAGGTGCGTTGGCTGGTCTACCTGCACGTTGTGCGTAGGCAGGTGTCAATCCCGTATCAGTAATAAATTGAGTCTGATTTGATTCATCGCAAGTTTCTGTCGTAAAACCACGATGGCCTACTACTTTCTGATTCCTCTTTTTAGTATAACGGGAATCAGTGTTATGAGGACTGGATATAATATCTTCTCCTTCCGGCTTCTCTCGAACAATAATCTCAGCCTCTTCCGATTCCTTGCCCTCAACAACCTCTATCTGTTGGGAAAATACCGTAACCAGAGTTTTAAAACTCTGATAGTGCTTCACTTGATGATGATCGGTAAATGCTTTGATTAACAAATGCATGTCTTTGGCCATTAACTTAATCTGGCGTTGGGCTTTTTCCCGGTCCTTCTCCGTTAAATCAAACTCCTTTTCTAAATATTCCCTGGATAGTTCCTTCTTAATGTTATCATATAAACCTGGCTTCTGTTTGCGTAAGTTCTGAAGAAAAAGCCGAATCGTCTCCTTCAGTAATCCATAGCGAGACAATATCTTAAGCCAGCCATGGATAAAAAATGAATCTGTCCTTTGTTTCTTAAAAGAGGTCCCACAAGCCTCGGCAAATTTTGCTGCCAATTCCTGAAATAACTTCCTCGCTGTATCATCCTGCTCTAAACGTTGATAAAACTTAAAGAGTGTAGTATGATCCACTTGAGCCTCACCCATCGCAGTATGCGTAGCAATCCACCAATCTACACGCCGACCAAATTGCCTCAAAGAGATGTCTTTGACAAAACTCTGCCCCTCGCCAGGTGAATTTTTCCAAACCCATAAAAATAAGAATTGAAATCACCATCTTTATTGACTTGTTTGGTGCACCATCTTCTTCTTCAAAAAGATGTCTAAATTTATCTTCATCAATCAGTGGGTATATCTTATCACGATAAATGTAACACCAGTCTGTCTGCGTGCTCCGCACAGGCAGGTCTTCTTTGGGAAGAACCTTGGGAAACATCCTATTAATCTCAAATATACTTGATTGGGGACTTGTCTTGCGAAACATAAATATTCCTTATCCCGAAGTGATGTCTTCGACAGAAATAAACGTATCATTATAAATAACAACAGGTTAAAATAACAATTGTTGCCCACAATGTCAAGGCTTTTCTATCGCTTATTTCTATTATTTTCAATACCTTATCTTTATAATGACTAAATCAACAGAATCATTAATAGCCGGAGTCGCTTTGAATTGACGGGTAGGGGAACCGACAATCAAGATATCCAGTCCGGTTAACTGTTCCGGTTTCACATCAGTGACCCGTACGACGTTGACATCTTCATGTGATCCAAGGGCTTCACCCATAACTTTTGCAACCTTTTCCGTGTTGCCAAACACCGAATCGTAAATGATCATAACTTTCATTGTGACACCCCCCATTAGATGTTATTTCAGGATATTGATAAAATGACAGTTTACTCTTTGCGTTTTTTTCGTACGAATGAAATGCCGCCGAAACCGCTGATGATAGCGATGTAGAAACCTAAGTCATACCACCAGCCAGTGTTAAACGTCTCATAAATGCGAATTGCCGGATTAAAGATGCCGACAATCAGGGAAATCGGTGCGATCCAGCCGTGCCAGATACCGGTGAAAAAGCCTGCCGGTTTTATTAATGTGCGGGCGCCGTCACCGGGCAGACAGGCCGTTAAAACGAAAAGGATGAACAGGAAAATCATGATGATGGGGATGATTTTAAGAAAATTGGATTTTGTTATTTCCATAAGCAACTCCCGCAGTTTTAATAAAATACACTTCTTCACTTTGGTCATTCCCGCAGACTGAAGTTTATATAAATAGACACCCGAGTTCAGTTTACTGGAGTTCCACTCAATCGTGTGCCTGTCTGCGGTCTTGAATTCGCTGACCAGGGTTTCTACCAGTTGTCCCTGAAGATTGTATATACTTAATCTGACTAAACTGTTTTCAGGCAAATCATAGCTGATTGTTGTTGTCGGATTGAAGGGATTGGGAAAGTTTTGAAACAGGTGAAAACCTTCAGGTACTTTTCCGGTGAGTTGAATTGCCGATCCCGTACCGGTTACGACACTGCTTTCATTGTTCAAACGGTCGAGAGCCGCGACACCATAAACATAACCGGTATAATTCCGATCGGTGATACTGTCCGGGTCAGAGGGCGTCGTGACAGCGTAAATATATTCAGGATTATCAAAGTCGGGAAGGATACTGTCGGGCCATTTATAGATAATATACCGATAGGGTTCGTCATCAGATTTCTTAGGCAGATCGTATCCCCATCGGATCACGGCTTTGTCAGAATTTTCAACAACTTCTACCCATGTTGGCTCCAAAGGCGGCAGACTGTCGTTCCAGCTCATTTGCGGTGTCAGAGCCGGATATTTGTAATAATGGTTTTCAAGAGAATCAAGAAATCCTTTTGGATTATTAAGGATGCCTAAATTAATACGAAAATATACATTTCCGTAACATCCGTCAGTATTCCTGTTTAACTGTATCTGACGAGGCAGTTCGTCTGCATTCCAATTGTGGTAATCACTAATTCGGTATGGAGCATTTCCAGTATAAAGGTGTCGGCCATTCTTTTTAGATTGAACAGCCCACCAGGGCATGAGTGTTCCGTAATCCTGTCCGCCGTCAAAGGGCCAGTAAAGTTGAGGTGTAAGATAGTCAACATGCTGTTCATTCAACCAGGCGACAGCGTCACAATATATTTCGTTGTATGCATCCAATCCGACAATACCTGAAGGGACACCGTTTTTCCAGATACCGAAAGGACTCATACCGAATTTTACGTCCGGTTTTACAGCTTTAATGCTGTCATTAATTGTTTCGATTAAAAGAGTTACGTTGTCCCTTCGCCAATCCCCGATATCGGTGAAACCACGGTTTTCTTCAGCGTAAGTAGCCTGATCTTCATTGCTGATACCGCTGTAAGGATAAAAGTAATCATCCATGTGAACGCCATCGATATCGTAGCGATTGACGACGTCCATTATTATACTGAGAACATATTCGCGGACATCTGCCATACCGGGATTAAGGATATAGTCCGTCGCTTTGCTGTCTCCTGTCTCCCGTTCATCCAATGCATAATAAGTATTATCAGAACTATTTTTACTGCCAACCGCCAAAATCCACTCCGGGTGCTTGTTAAAAACATGGTTAGCAGTAATACCGCTACTGATCCCCTTTTTTGCGCGGTAAGGATTAAACCAGGTGTGCAGTTCGATGCCGCGTTTATGGGCTTCTTTAATGGCAAATACCAAAGGATCATAGTAAGGATCCGGGGCCTGACCTTCGGTACCGGTCAACCAGTTAGACCATGGTTCAATCTCTGAAGCATAAAACGCATCGCAGGCAGGCCTGATCTGAAAAATAGCAGCATTCATATTGGCCTTTTGTATGCCGTCAAGAATGCTAATCAATTGAGATTTCTGAGTGGATACTGTCCGATGAAGTCGGCCAGTCGAGTCGCAGAACAGTCGCCACCCAGGCAGCCCGGAATTCATATTTCGGAGCTGTTTCGGCAGTGGATAAAGATGACAAAATGAGTAGTCCTACAATGATTGTATTAAATCTGAGCTTCATGAAAATAATTTTCCTTTTGGTATTAGTTCTGTATCCGTACAAATCTACGGATGAATTCCATCTAAACCAAGTGTTGGATAAAGGCGCCATGCCGACGGGCATTCCGGAGAATGGTACTTCTGACTGCGGAGTTCCCAGTTTAATGATCAGATCGATTATGGAATTAATATTAACTGATGGACAAAGAAATGGGAAAACATCCAATAGGGCACAAGTTTTTTCGGAAAACAGACGGGAAATCCGAATCCCGTATTCCCATGGTAATTGCTGGCCATGGTACGGTCACAGGTCAGGACTATTTTATAACCGTCGGATCTCATCTATTTGAAAATTCCTTTAATATATCCCAGCAATTCTTCAGGCTGATGGATGATGTGATTGATCAGCAGCTTGATAATGTAGGATGGCTTTATACGGATCAATCGCCATATGCGAGAGACATTTTTAAAAATTTTATAGGAGACTTTTTCCCTCAGTTCAAACAACTCTTCAGAACTGAGATAACGGGTCCGGACATTAGCCTGAAACGTATCGTATCTGGAATAATCATCGGGATTAGTAATAAGTCCCAGGGCGGTAAGTTCATCCCTGATTTGTGTACCGGGGAAAGGGCGTCAGGATTAGAAATAGAGGTATATCGATATTAATACGGTTGGCAAATTCATAATTTGCAATTATTGTGTCCCTGTTATCATCGGGATTCCCGAATATAAAAGAACCTATGGTTATCATCCCAAGATTACGGAGTTTTGCGATTACTTGAGTGATTTCATCCTCGCTATTTTGTTTGGTTTTTCCGGTAATTGTCAGGTTATTAGGAATAATATTTTCGATGCCCAGGAAGACGATTTTTACACCGGCCTTTGCCATTTTCTCCGCCAGTCCCGGTGTCTTGTTGATTCCTGAAATGCTGGATTGGACGGCATACTGGATTCGATTTAATCCGGTTTCGATAATCGCATCACACAGATCGATGAAGCGTTTACCGTCGATGGTGATATTATCATCGGCAAACAGAATGAATTTGGCGCCGCGACTAACGACATCCTGCATATCAGCAATTACCCGTTCGATTTTAAATTTCCGAAAGGTGTTGCCATACATCTGGCGTATACAGCAGAATTTACAACTGTTGGGACATCCCCGAGATGTTTCGACTACATCGGCTGGAATTCCCATAAAATGAAATCCCTTTTTGATAATCCGAGCATTACGATTTGGTAACTGTATGTCGTCTATATCCAAAACATTCGAACAGGGATTGTGGATAATCTGTCCCTTATTCCGGTAACTCAGCCCCGATAAATTGTCAAATCCTTTTCCGGAATTGATGCTATCGATTAAATCATAGAAAGACTTTTCACATTCGTTGCGCAGGATATAATCAATCGCATCACAACCCCGGTAATCGAAAATATTCTCATAGTCGATTGTGGCATAATAACCACCTAAAATAATGATGATATTTTTATTGAACTGTTTAACGCTATTTGCCAGATCAACAATCTCATGAAATTGGAAAATCATGCAACTGAAACCAATAACATCAGGCTGATAGTTTTGTACAGTATCAATAAAAAATTGCCTTGGATTTTTTTCGGCTACCACCAGATCGAGAATTCGAATTTCATCGTCAGGATTGACATAATTAGCGACAAGGGAACAGAGTCCCAGGTTGGGCAGACGAGTTACCCGGTCGAAACCAAATTTGGTTACTGAACTGGATACAAGCAGAATTTTCATATGGTTAATACCGTTTCGGTTAATACACGATAACTATTTTAATGTTTTTGGATGAGGAATTTAGCAACTAAATGAAGTTGAACTGGTTATCTTTATATCGTCAAAATGGTAGTGTGTTTCGCAGATTAATATCCGGATTTGATTGACACTTTTAATATTCGGATCAAGGACCGCTGTTCCTTTCAAACTATTATTAACAAAAAAATCACGGACTTGAAAACCTGTGCAAAAAAAATAAATATATTTTTTGTGTCTTTGTGCCTTCGTGGTTAATACAACTCATACTTCACCAGCCGTCCGTCAAGAGCCCCGTTGACCAGTGGTATTTTCCAGGCAGGTTTTAAACCAATATTTTTGATATATTCACGTTCACCAAAGTAGATATAAGCTGTTGATCCCTGACAGCACTGTTTCAGGAAATCGCCCAATTCCTGATAAAACCGGGTTAAGTCGCTGCCCTTGCCCATTCTGATACCATAGGGTGGATTGGTTACGATAATGCTGTCGTGTACCAATTTGATATCCCGATAATCTTTGGTATTAAAAGGAATTCCTCTGCCTTGAGGAAAACTCTGGCTATTACGGATTGACTGCCCGACCGCTGACCGGGAGATATCGCTGCCACAGATGAGATCCTCCGGCAGTTCACGTATCTTAGCGTCAGCGTTCTTACTGACCAGTTGCCACAACTTTCGATCGAAATCTGATAAAAATTCAAATCCAAACTTCTGTCTCAAATAAGCCGCCGGTATGTGACAATAGTGCATCATTGCTTCCAGCAGCAGCGTCCCCGAACCACACATCGGATCGATAAGAGGTTTTTCTCCATTCCAGCATGTAAGTCGTATAATTGCCGCAGCCAGGGTTTCCTGCATTGGAGCAGTTCCAGCCTGCTTGCGATAACCACGTCGATGCAATGAACCGCCGGAAGTATCGACACTAATTACCGCCCGGTCATGCTCAATGTGTAAATTGATCCAGATATCGGGATACTGTTTTTCAACATTCGGACGAATACCGGTTAATTCACGGAAATAATCAACGATAGCGTCTTTCAATCGTAATGAAACGTACTTTGAATGGGTGATCTTACTATCAGATACGGTTGCATATACTGCAAAAGTATGATCAGCGCTGAATATTTCCTGCCATGGGATTGACTTCGCCGTTTTGTATAAATAATCCGTGCTGTGACAATCAAAGGTCAATAGCGGGGCAAGTAACCTGGTAATTAAGCGGGATTGATAATTAACCGTATATAGAACCTTGTTATCGGCATTGAAATAAAGCCCTCTATAAGCTGTTTTAATATCAGCAGCGCCTAATTCCGCCAATTCTTCCTTGCCAAATTCCTCCATTCCACCTGCAATCTGGGCAAAGAAGCGCCGGGATCGAATATATTCAAAGGTTTTCAAAACTCTCCCTGCTAGCAAAAACCTGGCTCACAGCAATCACCATAGACCAGGTTTGGATGTAACTTTTGACGATTGGAATAGTAATTTAGGAAAGTTGAGATGGGAAAAGCCGTGTTTCATGAAGATTCCAATCGACCTCCCCTCTTTCCTCCGGCAGCTGCCGGAAGGGGACGGAAGGGGAGGTTATATCATCTCGACATAATATTATGTACAACACTAAAATTTCGGTGTAACTTCAGAGTCCCATACTTTTGCCGGCTGATTTCAAATCATTACAGGCTTGAACAACCCGGTCAGCCATACCGGCACGCGCTTTTTTCAACCAGGCGCGGGGATCATAAAGTTTCTTCACACCTACTTCGCCTTCGACTTTCAAAACTTTGTCATAGTTAGTGAACATGTGATCGACCACCGGACGGGTAAAGGCATACTGGGTATCGGTATCGACATTCATTTTGATAACGCCATAATTCAGGGTTTCATGAATTTCTTCGATACTCGATCCGGAACCACCATGAAATACCAGAAAGAAACGGGCATCTTTTCCATATTTTTCCATAACTGCATCCTGGCCGTCTTTCAGAATAGAGGGTTTGAGAACCACATTCCCCGGTTTATAAACGCCGTGAACATTGCCAAAGGTCGCCGCAAACATGTATTTACCGCTTTTAACTTTACTCAGTTCTTCATAAACAGTAAGCATGTCTTCCGGTGTGGTATACAATTTTTCTTTGCCGATATTTTCGGTATTAACACCATCTTCTTCACCGCCGACAACTCCGGCTTCGACTTCGAGAATTATTTCATTCTCGGTGCAAAGTTTCAACAACTCCACGGCATTTTTTAAATTTTCCTCCAAAGGCACGGCGCTGCCATCGTACATATGGCTGTTAAACAGGTTCGGTTGCCCGGCTGCCCGTCTTTTAGCAGTTTCAGCGATCAAAGGCTTTAAATATGTATCGATCTTATCCGTTTGGCAGTGATCGGTATGAAGCGCTATATTAATGTCATATTTCTCAGCGATACGATGAGCCTGTTCGGCTAAAACGATAGACCCAATCACCATATCTTTTAAATTTCCAGAGGCATGCGCGCCTCCGCCTGTTGAAACCTGAATAATTCCATCACTCTCTGCGGCGGCAAACCCTTCGATGGCGGCATTCAAAGTATCGGTAGTAGTGATATTAATCGCCGGGTAAGCGTAATGTTCCTTGCGGGCTTTCTCGAGTATGGCAACATATTTTTTGTAATCAACTATCGGCATTTTTCACATCCCTTTCTTACTTAAATATTACATCAAAATCTTTTATTTACGCGACTGCTAATTTAATTATCAAACCGGATGAAAAAAAGATAATATCAAATGTGTCCGAACCTGGACGCAACAAGAATTGTAAATATCAAGTTTCAAATTGTAAATCTATAGAAATAGCCCCCAAACAATTTGCGATTTAAAAGTTTCCCAATTATAGGGGATCTCTGAGATAAAATATTCAATAAAAAGCATTCTACAATAACACACCCCATCCGGTAGCTGCCGGATACCCCTCCCCGAAGATCGGGATTTCTCTTCGTTCAACTTTTTAGAGGTGAATTAATGTGATTCCCCCTTAGAAAAGGGGGAACAAAAGGGGGTTGTAAAAAGGTAAACTTTATGTGCTGAATTCTTTCTTCGGGCATCTATTGCTTATGAATGTAATAACTATTTTTCCCACCAAAAAATCCAGGGAACCGCGATTACACCTGTCAGGTTTAATCAATTAATCCTATCTGAATTTGGAAGGATCTAATAAACCTGACAGGTGTAGTAAAATGACTACAAGAACGAAAAAATTTTCGCTCCTGACTTGCGACTTATTTCTACAGCCACTATATTGATGTGTAGATTATATACGGAGGTTTAAATGCCGGAAAAAAAACGAATCATATCTTTTCTAAAAGAAAACGGTGTGAAATTCACATTATCCAAACACCCCAAAGCGTACACAGCCCAAAGAACTGCGGCTAACGCCCATATTCAGGGGAAAAACTTTGTTAAAACGATTGTCGTAAAAATCGATGGAAAAATGGCGCTTGCGGTTTTACCGGCTAACGACCGGATTGGATTTCGCGAGTTTGCCCGTCAATTACATGCGCGAAAAGTAGAGCTCGCATCGGAAGATGAATTTAGAAAACAGTTTCCTGACTGTGAAACCGGAGGAATGCCGCCTTTCGGAAATCTCTATAACATGGAAACGTATATTTCTTCCGACCTTGTTGACAACGACGAAATTGCCTTTAATGCCTGTAATCACATCGATACTATTACGATGAAATTTGAAGATTACAACAATTTAGTTAGTCCGGTAGTTGTTCATTTCGAGATTCATTAGGCGCGAATTCAAATTTTTGGTAACTTTAAATTATTAAATGAGCCCATAACACAGCCCACGGCTAAAGCCATACCTCTCCCCGAAGATCGGGATTTATCTTCGTTCAACTTTTTAAAGTGGAATTAATGAGATTCCACCTCAAAAAATGGGGGTGTAAAAACGTAAACTTTATATGCTGAATTCTTTTTTAGGTTAGTCGCCCTTCCCCGCCTGCTGTCGGGCAGGCCCGCCTGAAAGAGCTGTCGGGCAGGGATACCCCTTCGGTAAACTCATCCTTCGATGAACTCAGGATGACAAATCACACTGAACTCAGGATGACAAATCACAATGGACTCAAGGCGACAAATCACACTGAACTCAGAGCGACATTTTTTTTAGTTTTTACACAGTTTCTTTAAGGCGCGGCTGACTTTTTCAGCTCTTCACTTACCCTTTTCCATACATCTTTAAGATCGGCAGGTATTGTGAAAAATGGGATATTGGCTTTTTTAAGCTGCTCTTTGACAGTATGCTCATAATGCATGAAAAATAGCTGTATTTTAACCCTGAACTGGGTGGTGCATTTTGAAGTGTCCACACTCGGTACACTTTCAAGTGCCCCATGACACTCATAATAAAAGCCGGCCATAAAGATAATCCTCTGTTCTGGCTCTCTTTCTCTTATTTTTTCAGCCAGTTCAAATCCATTCATAACCGGCATCTCAATGTCGGATAAGACAATATCCGGTTGAATCTTTTCATAATTATCCAGCGCTTCTTTTCCATTTGTGGCTGTAAAAACCTTCAATCCCTTATCCTCGAAAAACGTCATAAAGAGTTCCCTGATATATGCCTCATCATTGGCTATTAATATTTTCCTCTGCTTCCTCTCCGTCTTTAAAGGCAGCTGAACCGTAAAAGTCGTCCCTTTGCCAACTTCCGATTCAACTAACACTCTGCCCTTGTGCTGTTTCTCTACTATATCTTTCACTACAACCAGTCCCAGTCCGGTTCCTAATCCATCTGCTTTTGTTGTAAAATAAACTTCAAATATCTTATCAAGTTTTTCCTTTTCAATTCCGGAACCTGTATCCTGAATAGAAAACTCGGCAAATTTGCCATTCTTTGAAACAGAAGATCGGAGTGTGAGGATTTTTTCTTCACAGTCAGCCATGGCGTGTGAAGCATTCACAATGAGATTGCGAAAAACCTGGACCAAACGGTCACGGTTTCCAATCACTTCCGGAAGATCGGGATAAAAATTCTTATGTATTTTATAATGCTTAACTTCCCCGGTAGTAATCAGATTTTCCACGCTTTCTTCAACAACTTCATTCAAATCCAGCAACTCTTTTTTCGGCAGTGTAGGTTTGGAAAGGTTCATAAAAGTAGAAGTGATGTTTTCAATTCGCTTTGATTCCCGGATAATTATATCAAAGGTCTTTATTAATTGTTCATCTAAGTCATTCAACAGGTAAAGCTGCGCCCTGCCGCTAATGACTGTAAGCGGATTATTGATCTCATGGGCTATCTTGGCTCCCATCTGTCCCAAGGATGCCAGCTTCTCGGATTGTACTAATTTGTCTCTAAGCTGTTTCTCACCTTCATATGCCCGTTGTAATTTTCTATGAGTTTCAACTAAGCTTTGATGCATCTTTCGAGCTTCTTCCTCTGCTTTCTTGCACTCGGTAATATCTATAGTTGAGCCAAAAACGTGCAATTTCCCGTTTTTTTCAAAACACCTGCCTTTTGATTGAAACCAGGCTGTTTGTCCGTTGTTTTTTAATACTTCGTATTCGCAGTTTATCTAAAATGGCAAAGAATACCCCGCTGCTTGCAGCGATTGGGATGAATTTGCCAAAGTTAGAGCAAAGTTGTAATTTTACAATATGGAATTGAAGTTTGCAAGTCATTGCTCCTATCAAATTCGTTACCACATGGTGATGTGTTTAACTGATCTTCTACAGTTATAATTTTTTCACTCAATAAAAACAATAGGTTACGGCACGTCATTT
>JAHIOG010000005.1 GCA_018895675.1 bacterium | reverse complement strand
TTGGGAAAAACTGCTTTTGCAAAGCCATAAATTTGTTATAAAATTCTCCGGGAATTGCAATATCAATCTTATTATGCCACGCAATGCTTTTATTATCGCGAACAATTCCCAGAAGTGTGCCGGAATCCAGCCAAAAGGGGACGCTGTTTTTTTTCAGAATCCGTATTGTATCTTTGAAAATTTTCTTTTCTAATAAATCTTTTTTCATATTTGGACCATTTTACTTTTTTTGCAGTTGATATTTCTCTTTATCATGCCTGTAAATATAAAATGTCATTTAAAATATACAAGGAAAACAAACCCGTCAGGCAACTATGATTAACGGAATTTTCAATACTGAATCACGACGAAATTTTGTGATCATGTTAAAGAAAAAGCCCGGTTATGAAAGACCAGACATTTAAAAGTGGAGTGATTTACTGTAAGTTTATTTTTACTATTAAATTTCATAATGCTATTATAGCTTATTAAAGTAATGATTATAATTTAGTGCAAGATGAATGATCTGAAACCACCAGAACACCAAATCCGAATTCTTCAACAGTTTACACTGAAAAACGAATTATCGGTCGATTTTTTATATGAACTTTTTAAAAATGTTTCCATAGACAAATAATAGAAGTCAACTATGAAAAATAATTTATACACGGCAATTATTCACAAAGAAGAGGACATGTTTGTCGCAGAATGTCCCGAAGTAGGTACTGTAAGTCAGGGTGAATCTATTGAATCAGCAATAAAGAATCTTAGGGAAGCAACAGAATTGTACTTAGAAGAATTTCAAACTTCGATTTTCGATCATCCGTTATTAACTACTTTTGAAGTTTCTACAGAAAATGTCTAAACTAAGAAAAATTTCCGGCACAAAGGCAATCAGGACATTTGAAAAGCTGGGCTTCATTCAGGTCAGGCAGCGTGGTAGTCATGTAGTAATGCGAAAATACAGACCAGGGGGCGACATTGGTTATGTAATTCCACTTCATCATGAATTAAAGATAGGTACATAAAAGGGAATTCTACGACAGGCAAAGATATCAGAAGAAGAATTTATAAATTCTCTATAGTCAACTTTGGTTCAGTATGCTCAATAAAAATTAATGGGATGCTTATTGAATAACGACGAAATTTTCGTACAATGCTTAAGGAAAAACCCGATAGATTTTTCTTGTTATAATAAGGTTTCTAAAAATACTCATCCGGTTCGAAATACTGTATCTGGTCAGTATGGTTCAATATCTGAAGTAATGAATATTGCCGGTTGATTCATTATTTTGGAAAAGCGTGATTATAGTTTTACACCTAGTTCATCAATTTTACGATAAAGCGAGGAGAGTCCGATTCCGAGCATTTCCGCACAGCGGTTTTTATCATTTTCCACCCGCCTGAGAATTGACAGGATGTGTTGTTTTTCGAAGTTCCGCACCGAGGTCTTCAGATCATCCGCATATTCCATGGCAATTCCCATGGACGCATGAGGCGGCAGATCTTTAATGGTAATATAGTCGCCTTCGCATAATAGCACCGCACGCTCAATGACATTCTGCAGCTCCCTGACCTCGCCTTTCCATTTATAATTCATCAGCACTTTCATTGTCTCATTATCGACGCCAAGCACCTTGCGCTTCAATTCCTGGTTGTACTTACTGACGAAATGGTTCACTAACAGCGGAATATCATCTCTGCGTTCGGTAAGAGACGGTAGATAAATATCAATAATGTTAAGGCGATAATACAGATCCTCCCGGAAGTTACCTTCTTCGATCTCTTTCAGGAGGTCTTTATTCGTCGCCGACAATATACGGGCGTCAACTTTCAGCGATGAGGGACAGCCGATCGGTTTGATTTCCTTTTCTTCGATGGCGCGCAGGAGTTTTACCTGGATATGGACCGGAATTTCACCGACTTCGTCCAAAAACAGGGTTCCACCGCTGGCGGCGCGAAATACTCCATCCTTATCCATTGTGGCGCCGGTGAATGATCCCTTTTTAAAACCAAACAATTCACTTTCGAAGAGATTTTCAGGAATAGCGCTGCAATTGATTGGAATGAATGGAGCATTTGTGCGCGGGCTGCTTTGGTGAATCGCTCTGGCGACCAGTTCTTTTCCCGTTCCGCTTTTTCCGGTAATCAGAATATTTGAGGTAGAGTCGGCGACTTTGGCGATCATCTTATAGACATTCTGCATTGCCGGACTATCGCCGATGATCATATATTGATTGTACTTGGAATGGATCTCCTGTTTGAGATACTGATTTTCCAGTAGAATCTGCTGGAGTTTCCGCATCTTTTTAACACGCACGACAACATCATTGTAATCCAGGGGCTTGGTGAGGTAGTCAACCGCCCCTTTTCGCAGAGCTTCAATCGCGGTTTCAACAGTTGCCGAAGCAGTGGTAATCATGGTTAAAGTACGGGGGCTGATTTTACAGACTTTCTCAAGCACCTGGATGCCGTTCCATTTAGGCAGTTTTATATCGACGATCATAATATCAAAATTATCTTCCTTAACATGCTTGATCGCTTCTTCTCCATCTCCGGCTTTAACACAGACAAATCCCTTATCGGTCAATAAGGCTGCCAGTGAATTCCGGGTGTCACGATCATTATCCGCTATTAATATTCTACTATTCATACACCTGACTTTCTTAATCGTATGCGATTAAAAATCCCGCCTGTTTCCACTGTTCTGAGTTGTTTTTCTCAATTCTCATGTTCAGTTAAATATAGACAGACTCTCTTTGTAAACCAACATGTTTTTCCAAAAATGATAGGAAATGGCATGGATTTTAAAACATATTTGCCAAAAATGGGAATGGTTGCTAAAAGTTGGTGATCGTTTACGTTAAATAAAATTTGTGTGTATTCGACTGCCTGTCCGGCAGCCGCCAGACGCAGAAAGGTGAAATTCGTTATTAACTTTTTATATAAACCTGGCCTAATCATATTTAGTTTTGCTAATGACACTTTATGATTATTTCCTTCTCCCGTCAATAAATTGCTCTGATTTTCCATTGACTTTATAGAGGATTGAAATTAACTTCAGTAAGCTATTTTTAAGTGCATTTTTAATGGTAATAAAAGACGTGACAATCGACGATCTGAGAAAAAAATTTTTATCTAAAGGAATAATGCCCCGGCATATTGCCATTATAATGGATGGAAACGGTCGGTGGGCAAAGGAGCGTGGTCTGCCGAGAGTAGCCGGTCACAATGAGGGTATCAATTCGGTTCGTGAAGTAACCCGCGAATGCGGAGAACTCGGTATCGAAGTTCTTACTCTATATACGTTTTCAGTTGAAAACTGGTCTCGTCCCAAATCCGAAGTCTCGGCATTAATGAATCTTTTATTAAGGACTATTCGGAGTGAAATCGATGAACTTCACAAAAACAATGTTCGGTTCACCATGATCGGTCATATAGACGATCTGCCACGCGAACCTTTAAAAGGTTTGATGGAAGGCGTCGAAAAAACCAAGCACAATACCGGGCTTAATCTGAACCTTGCCCTGAGTTATGGCAGTCGGCAGGAAATGATCGATGCCGTACAAGCTATCGCAAAGGACGTCCGGGACGGACAGATTGATATTAACGAGATCAACGATGAACTATTTTCAGATTATCTTTATACAGCCGGAAAACCGGATCCCGATTTATTAATTCGAACCAGCGGTGAACTGCGAGTCAGTAATTTTCTGCTCTGGCAGCTTGCGTACACAGAAATCTATGTGACCCCAATTTACTGGCCTGCTTTTCGAGCTAAGGAACTTTTGGATGCGATCGAGAGTTATCAGAATCGTGAGAGACGGTTTGGTCGCACGAGTGACCAACTTAACAGAAAGAAAACAGGAAAATAATACCGAATGAAATTATCACGATCTCTGCTCACTCTCATTACTGTAATAGTTTTATTTCTAAGCAATTCCATTGCCCAGACCACTCAAAATATCATAATATTAGGTGTTGCTGTTCAGGGTAATAAAACCATTTCTGAAAGCAGTATTAAAATCCAGTCCGGGATCATCGAGGGTAAAAATATTACATTCGATGACATTCCGGATGCTATTAAACGTTTATGGAAATTAAAAATATTTTCGGACATTCAAATCTATATAGATAAAGCCACAGAAGATGGGCTTTTTCTTATTATTCAGGTCGAAGAATATCCCCGGCTTGGTGAGTTCAAAGTCATCGGTAATAAGAAGATACGTAAAAGTAAATTTGACGAGGAACTCAAATTAATCAGCGGAAAAGTGCTTTCACCGGCATTAATTTCCGAGACAAAACGAAAGATGCGAGACCTGTATGAAGAAGATGGTTTTTTGCTGGTCGAAATAAAAGAAGAGTTGGAACCGGGAGAAAAAGAAAACACCCGGAATCTGTTGATTCACATCAAAGAAGGGAAAAAAGTCCGGATAAAAGATGTTGTTTTTAAAGGCAATGAAAAATTCAGCGACAGTAAACTCCGGCGAGTATTAAAAGAGACCCGGCGGCGAAATTTATTTGTACTTAAAATCGGTGAATTCGACCAGGAAAAATATAAGGAAGATAAACAGAAACTGGTCGATTTTTATAATAAAGAAGGCTATCGCGACTTCGAAATTCAGAATGATTCAATATCCTATTCAGACAATAAAAAACAGATGTTTTTGACACTGGATGTATATGACGGTCCCCGTTATAAATATCGGAATATATCGCTCAGCGGACATAATTTGTACACAGATGAACAGCTGAAAGCCGTCCTTGGAATAAAACCGGGTGATTACTACGATAAAGAGGAACTCCAACAAGCCGTGTATGAACGAGTAAACGGAATTTATATGGATCGGGGCTACCTGTTTTTTCAGATCATTCCCAAAGAGACTCCGGTCAGCGAGGATGAGATCGATCTTCATCTTAGCATTACCGAAAATCACCAGGTATCAATCGGACGGATCAACGTAGTCGGCAATGACCGAACCCATGAAAATGTAATCCGCCGGGAACTGAAGGTGTTCTCCGGCGATATTTTTAGTCGTGAATCTCTGATACGCAGTCAGCGCGAAATTTTCATTTTAAATTACTTCAGCAATGTCATACCTGACGTGATTCCGGTTAGTGAAGATGAAATTGATGTTGAGATCGCCGTTGAAGAAAAATCATCGGATCGCGCCAATCTTTCATTCAGTATAAGTCAAATGTATGGTTTGATTGGCGGCGGCAGTGTGGAGTTTAATAATTTCAGAGGACGTGGTCAGCAAGTCAGAGTAAGTTATCAGCAGGGCGCGCAATACAGTATAGCCGGTTCGGGTGCCACGCCATATAAATCTATTTCATTAGGTTTCACCGATCCGTGGCTTTTCGATACGCCAAACCTTATCGGAGCCAGTATCTTTTATTCCGAACGCGGCAGTAGCGGATATTATTACTACCCATTTGATCTTTCTCAATTAGGCGCCTCGCTTCGCTGGGGGCGTAGATTCAAATGGCCGGATAATTATTTCAGAGGTACCTGGATATTATCTGCCGCAAAGAAGGAATACCGCAACCTCGATGAAGCTTATTTAAAATCCGTTCTACTCGGACAGTCAAAGACAACGGGCATCAGCTTTACTCAAGTCATCTCCCGTGACAGCCGGAACAGACCGGAATTTCCCACCGTGGGTTCTGTAATGAGATGGTCGTCGTCTTTATCCGGCGGTTTCCTGGGCGGTACGGAACATTTTCATAAACACAACTTCAGCATGGAATATTATTTACCTACGATTTGGAAACTTGTTTTATTTAACCAGGTGGAATTCGGCGTCATAAAGAAAATCAAAGAAAGTTCTATCATCCCTCCGGATGAACGTTTTATCATGGGGGGAAGCGGGATGATTTACGGGGTTGCTTTACGTGGTTATCCTGATAATTCAGTTGGACCTGTCCGATCCGGCTCCAGTAGTGGATATTCACCCTGGGGTGGCGAAACGCTGTTCAAATATTCCCTTGAATACCGCGTTCCCATTTCGGAAGAACCAACGATTTACGGACTGATCTTTGCCGAAGCGGGCAATGTCTGGAAAAATCTAAGCAATACCGACCCATTTGACCTGAGACGATCAGCAGGATTTGGAGTTCGGTTTTTTATGCCTGCGCTTGGTATGATCGGTGTCGATTTAGGTTATGGATTTGACGATATCGATCCTGAAGGATACACCGGTTACGGAAAACCCGAAGGATGGAAAACACATTTTATATTTGGAATGCCATTTTAATAATACGGAGGAAACAGTGAAGAAATTTACCATGATATTAATTGGATTGCTTCTTGTCGTAAGCGCATTTAACATAGCGGTTGCACAACAGATGAAAATCGCCTATGTCAACTCTGACCGCATTCTGGCGGAATTTGATGAAGCCAAAGAGGCTCAAAGCAAATTGGATATCGAAGCCAGAAAATTGGAAGATGAATACAGAAGAATGCTGTCAACGCTGGACAGCCTGAGCAGAGACTATGAACGCCAGAAAATGATTATGAGCGAAACACGCCGTCAAACCAAAGAAAACGAGATCAGTAAATTACAGCAATCAATTCAGCGTTATCAAGTAGAAAAATTGGGTCCGGAGGGAGAAATCTACCGTAAGCAGGCAGAATTAGTTGGACCTGTTCTCGAGAAGATCAAATCTGTAATTGAAAAAGTGGGAAAAGGGAACAAATACGACTATATTTTTGACACCGTTGCGGGAAATATTCTATACGCCGAACCGGTACACGATTTAACAGACAAAGTTCTCTACGAATTAAAAAGAAACGATTAAATGACCTATACTCTCGCTCAAATTACCCGGATCGTTCAGGGAATTCTCGAAGGCGATCCGGAAGCGCTTATTTCGGATGTCGCTGAAATTCAATATGCTCAACCCGGCGAAATCAGCTTCATTGCAAATCCGAAATACACAAAATTCGTAGCAACAACGGGAGCAGAGGCAATTCTCGTTCCTAAAGATTTTTCCAGAGCCTTTAAAAACCTGATCCGGGTGGAAAATCCGAATTATGCATTTTCACTCCTGATCGCCAAATTCCGTCCTCAGATTCCTTTTCCAAAGCCGGGCATTGCCCCGTCGGCAACCATTGCCAAAACTGCACAGACAGGAAAAGACATTTATATCGGTCCCAACGTTATCATTGATGAGAACGCTATAGTTGGAGATAATACAATTCTTTTTGGAAACATATATGTAGGAAAAGAATCGACAATCGGCTCTGCAACAATAATCTACCCGAACGTCAGCATTTATCATCGATGTCAAATCGGTAACAATGTTCGCATTCACTCCGGAGCCGTTATCGGCAGCGACGGCTATGGATTTGTTCGTATGGAAGACGGAATTTCCAAAATACCACAGGAGGGTGGCGTTGTTATTAATGATGATGTTGAAATAGGCGCCAACTGCGCCATCGATCGCGGGACCTTAGGAAATACCGTTATTGGAAAAGGAACAAAACTGGATAATTTTATTCAGATCGCTCATAATGTAAAAATCGGGAAATATTGTTTTATTGCCGCCCAGAGTGGAGTCGCCGGAAGCACTCAGTTAGCAAACGGAGTGACCATTGCGGGACAGGTCGGTATTACGGGACACTTAAAAGTTGGTGAAGGAGCGATGGTTGCGGCTCAATCAGGTATTACAAAAGATGTTGCTCCCCGAACTATTATGTTCGGGTCTCCTGCTCAGGAGCAAAAGAAAGCTCGCAGGGAACTCATCAGCATCCGGTTTATCCCGGAAATCAGAGAACGTCTCAAAACTATCGAAAAAGAGCTGGAAATACTGAAGCAAAGGAAATAGGAATGTCAAGAAATCAATTTACTATAAAAAACCCGGTTTCTGTCTCCGGAATAGGTCTGCACACCGGTGTAAAAAGCACAATTACTTTTAAATCGGCGCCGGAAAATTCCGGTATCCGTTTCGTTCGCACTGATATCGAAAACTGTCCGGAAATACTGGCTGATATTAATCATGTTGTAGATATTTCTCGAGGAACCACTATCGCTCAGAACGGCTTCCAAATTCACACTGTCGAACATGTACTGGCAGCTGTCGCCGGTCTGGAAATTGATAATATTTTCATAGAAGTCAATAATATCGAACCACCGGTCTGTGATGGGAGTTCAATCGAATTTGTTAAAGTGTTAAAAAAGGCGGAGATCATTGAACAGGGTGTTCCTCAGGACGTCCTCGTGATTGATAAGATCATCCAATATACCGATCCTAAAAACGGCGTCGATGTTCATGTGTTGCCGGCTGAAAGTTTTCGTATTACCTTTCTGATCGATTATAAAATCCCGGCGATTGGCACACAATATTCCGCCATGTATTCGCTCTCTGACGAATTTGAAACCGATTATGCTTCTGCCAGAACATTCTGTACGTTAAGTGAAGTAGAACATCTCAAAAATATGGGATTGATCAAGGGCGGCAATGTCAATAACGCCGTTGTCTTCATTGATCGTGAGATTGATGCCAAGGAGATTAAACGGTTAAAGGACATGTTCAATATTCAGAGTGATATTGTTATCGGTCAAAAAGGCACGCTTAATGGCGTCGAGTTGCGCTATTATAATGAAGCCGTGCGACACAAAATACTGGATCTGATCGGTGACTTTGCGCTTCTCGGCGTTCCTATCCAGGGACATATCATCGCAGCGCGCAGCGGTCACGCTCATAATGTCAATCTGGTAAAGAAAGTCCGTAAGGAGTATGAAAAAATTATCATTCAGGAAAAATACCAGCCCCGAAAAGTTCCGGGAGCTCTTTTCGATATTCATGGTATTGAACGCATTCTTCCTCACCGCTACCCTTTTCTGCTCGTTGACCGGATTCTGGATATGACTCCCGGAGAAACCGTCACTGCAATTAAAAATGTTACAATTAACGAACCCTTTTTTACCGGTCATTTCCCGATGAGAAAAGTTATGCCTGGTGTTCTGATCGTTGAAGCATTAGCCCAGGCAGGCGGACTTCTGTTGCTAAATACGATTGATAACCCCAAAGAAAAACTGGTCTTATTTACCGGATTGGATGATGTTCGTTTCAGAAAAACGGTAACACCTGGAGACCAGATTCGATTGGAAGTGAAAATGATCCAGCTCAGATTAGCAACGTGCAAAATGAAAGCCATCGCATTTGTAAATGATGATGTCGTTGTTGAAGCATCAATGATGGCATCAATAGTGGATTTGTAATATGAGTAATCACATTCATCCAACGTCAATTATTGAATCCAACGTTACAATCGGGAAGAATGTCACAATCGGTCCCTATTCATTAATCAAAGAAAATGTAACGATTGATGACAATTGTGAAATAGGGGCGCATGTAGTATTATGCCCGGGAACTCACTTGAGTAAGGAGTGTAAGGTATTTCACCATGCCGTTCTTGGAGAGGCGCCCCAGG
>JAHIOG010000669.1 GCA_018895675.1 bacterium | reverse complement strand
ATTGTGAGAAGATTTCATGAGCATAATAGTAGGCAGTCTAAATCAACAAGGTCTGGAATACCATGGAAGTTAGTGTTTATAAGGGAATTTGAGAATTAAACCAGAACTTTAATTTCAATATTACTATGATAAATTTACAAAATTTTAGCTGGCTTAAGTGTACCCCATTCATTGGACAGTAATTAGTTGAGTTTAAGGTGTATTTCTTCATTTAATTATTTATAAGAATTGGGCTTACTAGCATATTTTCCATAGGACTTCTTTGTGCATAATATACTTCACCAGGAGTCTGATAATCAAGCGAACTATGGAATCTCTCTTCATTATAAAATCTAAAATATTTATCTAAAGCAAAATAGGCTTCTGCTCCGTTCTGATAATCATGAAGGTAAATCTCTTCGTATTTGACTGTTCTCCAGAGGCGTTCAATGAAGATATTATCAAAGAATCGGCCACGTCCGTCCATGCTTATTCTGACATTGTTCTGCTCAAGTAGCCCTGTAAAAGCGCCACTGGTAAATTGACTACCCTGATCAGTATTAAATATTTCTGGTTTAGCACTTTTCAAAGCACGATGTAATGCTTCCAGACAGAAATGGACATCCAGGGTATTGGATAACTCCCAGGAGAGAACATAACGGCTGAACCAATCCATAATGGCAATCAGATACAAAAATCCATGATACATCCGAACATAAGTGATATCCGGCAGCTGCCGGACTTGATTGGGATAAGTTATCGGCAAATCCCGCAACAAGTACGGATAGATCTTATGACTGTCGTCTTTAATACTGGTGCGAGGTTTCGGATATATTGCCATAATCCCCATTTTACGCATCAAGCGTTCAATCCGTTTATGATTAACCCAGTAGCCCTGCCTTCTTAATGATTCGGTCATTTGCCGGGCTCCATAAAATGGATGTTTTGTATACTGCTCGTCAATCAACCCCATCAATCTTAGATTCAGTTCGTTCTCCGGTTGAAGTCGATAGTAATAACTGGACCGTGACAAATTCAATAATCTGCATTGAATAGTTATTGGTAATACAATATTTCCGGTATCGATCATTTGGCGTCTCATCTTAACTGATAAATCCGGTCTTTTTTTTTAACCAGTTCAATTCCACCTGAAGTTGACCAATCTCCTGATACAATTTCTCAACTTTTTTATCTTCTTTATTACTACCACTGTTCTTCCGGTCTTTGAATATCTGTGGCGCCAGATTCAATAGTTGCTTTTTCCACTTCGTGATCTGATTCGGATGAACCTCATATTCGGATGAAATCTCATTAAGTGTTTTCAATCCCCTGATGGCTTCGATGGCAACCTTAGTTTTGAATTCAGCGCTAAATTTCCGACGTTTCATGTTGTCCCCTTTCTGACAGTAATTTACGTTTTTTCCACCTTAACTACCTGTCCAGTTTTTGGGGTACAGCTTAGTCTTTCTGCCTGAAAAAGATTATCCAGAGATTCCTCAACTCTGCCCAGAGCAGCTAAAATCATTCCTTTATACATAAGAGCATCAAAAAAACTGGGTTTTAACTTCAGGGCTTTATTTATGTTTTCCAATGCCAAAGGGATATTCCATTCAATAAAAAAATTCTTTCCGGCTATTACAGAATAGACGTCAGGCAGATTTTTGTCTAATGCCAAAACTTTTTTAATATAATGTTCTACCTTTTTTTGGGCATCCTTTTGACTCATAACACCTGTGGAGCCAAGCCATGTATAACAATTGCTTAATCCTATATATGCTTTAATAAATTTAGGATCAATTGTAAGGGCTTGTTCAAAGTAAGTTATTACTTTTTCAGCCTCTTTAAAATCCCAGGTATTAAGTAAGTAAATACCTTTTAAGTATAAATCCAGCGCATCTGTATTTTCTATCACATGGTCAGTAGTAGTCACAGCAGACTTCATATCTGCATTTATTTTCTCGGCAATTATGGCTGCAATTTCATCTTGAAGAATAAAGATATTTTTCAATTCCCTGTCCCAGCTATCTGACCATATATGAAAACCATTCTCAACTTTAATAAGCTGGGTTGTAATTCTAACAAAATTTCCTGATTTTCTTATAGTACCTTCTAGAATTAACGATACATTTAACTT
>JAHIOG010000668.1 GCA_018895675.1 bacterium | reverse complement strand
TTACAACAGGACTTCGGGGAAAACAGCGAAATATTAGCCAATATACAGGAAGCCTTACTCAGAAATTACACGGTAAATAACATCACAGCCGCAAAAGTGAAGGCTTCTAGAGTTAACAATTTAACCTATCAAGTGGCTTATAATTAGACGAGAGGTTTACGCAAGTGGCATACGCAACAGGTATACGTAGCCTTCACGACGGACACAATATAGCAGAATATGCCACTTTATATAACCCTTTACAGCCAAATAATGAGCTCCGGGCTATCGGGTTAATGTACTTAAGTTATTGTTTTTACAGGTTTGAGCGGGTGAGGGGAATCGAACCCCCGTATCCAGCTTGGGAAGCTGGTGTTCTGCCATTGAACTACACCCGCCTTGACAAATAACAGAAAATAATTTAATAGTATCTAACTATTTTCAAAACCATTTTAAGTGAATTATCAGCAATTTTACGCTCCTTCGTCAGTGATTTTTTACTTAATTTTTCGTAACACTTTAATAATTGAATATTTACCACCGCTGGTGTAATATCTTGTCGATAAACACAAAATATTGTGTTTTAGACTTGACATCTTTCTTGCATTTTTCTATATTCGTTTTGGTTGAATTTTTGCTTACCCTGACGGTAGCCACAATCAAAAATATTTATGAGGAGATTTTTTTAGTGTCTGAGCCCCTTGCCATTAATTTTGAAGTCCAAAAACAGGAACCCCGGGACGACATTTCTCAGATTAAAACACCGGTTTCTGCACCAAAAAAAGAGACCGATACCGAGAAACTTTTTTCCGATAACGCTCTTGAAGTTTTAAAACGACGCTATCTGATGCGAGATAATAACGGTCAGCCCACCGAAACACCGGATGAGTTGCTGCACCGCATTGCCAATGCAATTGCCGAAGCTGACAGTAACTATACCAGTAAAGTAAATGTCCAGAAAACATCTGAAAAGTTTTTCCGGATGCTCCGAAAAAAGGACTTCCTGCCCAACTCCCCTACTATTATGAATGCAGGACGTGAGCTAGGACAGTTGTCCGCATGTTTCGTTCTTCCGGTTGATGATTCCATGGAATCCATCTTTCAGACATTAAAAGACACGGCGCTTATTCACAAGAGCGGTGGTGGAACAGGATTTTCCTTTAGCCGAATACGACCAAAAAAGAGTATTGTAAAAACCACAAGCGGCGTCGCAAGCGGTCCGGTCTCTTTTATGAAAGTCTATAATGCCTCCACGGAGGCAGTCAAACAGGGCGGTACCCGCAGAGGCGCCAATATGGGCATTCTGCGCGTCGATCATCCTGATATCCTGGAGTTTATTGACTGCAAGAAGAACAACGCGGAATTAACAAACTTTAACATATCCGTAGCTGTCACCAATGATTTTATGGAGAAGGTACGGAAGCGGGAACAGTACGAGTTGATTAACCCGGTGGATAGAACAGTTTCCGGTACACTAAATGCGGCAGACGTCTTTAAGTTGATTGCCCGGAATGCATGGGCTAACGGAGATCCCGGCATAATTTTTATTGATAAAATCAATAAAATGAACCCAACACCCAAATTAGGCGAAATCGAGGCAACCAATCCCTGCGGTGAACAACCGTTGTTACCAAACGAAGCATGTAACCTGGGGTCAATAAACCTGTCAAATTTCATCGATTCCGGTAAAATTAACTATGACAGAATGAATGATACAATCCAAACCGCCATACATTTTCTCGATAATGTCATTGACGTTAATAAATTTCCCCTGAAAAAAATCGATACAATGGTCAAAAAAAGCCGTAAGATCGGCTTAGGTGTGATGGGATTTGCCGATGTGCTCATCAAACTTGATATCCCCTATAATTCCGAAGAAGCGCTACATCTGGCTGACGAACTTATGAGCACCATCTATAAAGCAGCCCGGGAAGCCAGTATAAAATTAGGCGAATCCCGGGGAACATTCACAGCCTGGAATGAAAGTATCTACTTCCCGGATGGACCCAAGCTGCGGAACTCAACGTTTGCAACCATTGCTCCGACAGGCACTATTTCCATGCTTGCCGATTGTTCGAGCGGTATTGAACCAATTTTCTCGCTGGTGTTTACTAAACGGGTGATGGACGGCACCGATTTGCTATATGTCAATCCATACTTTGAAGAGACCTGTAAAAAGGCAGGTATATACTCGGAACAGTTGATGAAAAAGGTGGCAGCGAAGGGTTCCATCCAGAATATTGATGGGATTCCTGATTCTATTAAGAAAGTATTTGTAACTGCTCATGACATTACTCCGGAATGGCATGTCCGTATGCAAGCGGCATTCCAGAAATGGACCGACTCTGCCGTATCGAAGACCTGTAATTTTCCCCAATCTGCGACAGTCCAAAATGTTATGGACGCCTACTGGTTGGCTTATGAAGCTGATTGTAAAGGAATCACAATCTACCGGGACGGCAGCCGGGATGAGCAGGTGCTCTATATCGGTGACAACTTGCCAGATAAAACCACTCGTCATACAACAACGCCCCGACCTATTTATGGCAATGATAACAGTATCCATCCCCGTGTCCGTCCCCAGAATACCAGGGGTGTAACCAAACGTATTCGCACGGGACTTGGAACGCTTTACGTTACGATCAACGAAGATGAAACCGGTCTGTGTGAAGTGTTTACCAATATTGGAAAAGCCGGTAGCCAGGCGCAAGTGGAATCCGAAGCTATCAGCCGGTTAATTTCACTGGCGCTGCGTTCCGGTATTGATACCAGAGACGTCATCAAACAATTAAAAGGAATTGGCGGTCCCAGCCCCATTTGGGAAAATGGAACCCAGATTTTATCTACACCGGATGCAATTGCCAAAGCGCTCGAATGGTATCTGGAAGAACGGGAAGGCAAAAAGAAAGGTTCGGTTACCCAACCTCATTTCCTGTTTAATGACCCAGCCCCGGAACAGATGGCTAAAACAGTAGCCCCAACCGGAGACGGAAGATTTCAGATGGATAATAAAAAAGCCATCACCACCTGCCCGGATTGTGGCTCAATTGTCTATCATGAAAGCGGCTGTGTTACCTGCACTTCCTGCGGTTTTTCAAAATGTTAGAATAAGCGTATAACGATAAAATAAACGGGCTCTCGATTGAGAGCCCTTTTTATACCCCGGAAATAAATTGATTAAACGTCAAGAATATCCTTTTCTTTCATTTTCAACAGTTCGTCAATTTGCTTTGTGTATTTATCAGTAAGTTCCTGAGTATTTTCCAGGGCATCATGACTTTGATCTTCCGATATTTCATGTTTTTTCTCAAGGTCCTTGATCATGTCATTTGCATCTCTGCGAACATTCCGAATAGCAATTTTGCCCTCTTCACCAATTTTATGAGAAAACTTCACCAACTCATGGCGCCGTTCTTCAGTTAATGAAGGAATAGGAAGTCTTAGTAAATTTCCGTCAACTTGAGGATTCAGACCTATATCTGCAGATTTTATCGCTTTGTCGACTGCCACAACTGCATTTCGATCGAAGACTTGCACAACCAGTAAACGAGGATCGGGTGTAGCGACATTGGCAATCTGTTTTAACGGAATCAAAGAGCCATAATAATCGACCTTAATAGAGTCCAGTAAAGCCGGATTTGCTCTTCCGGTCCGAATGGCTGCCAGCTCCTGGTGGATTGTATCAACACTTTTTTTCATCCGGTCTTCGGTATCGGTTAAAATATCATGTATCATATTTTTCCTCCGGAAATAATTGTTCCAATTTCCTCACCCATCAACAGGCGTCGCAAATTACCCGCCACTTTCATATTATATACCAGAACAGGTAACTGATTATCCCGGCAAAGGGTAATCGCCGTCAAATCCATAACTTTTAGTTGCTTCTCAACAGCCGTTTGATAGTCCAACCGGCTATAGAATTTTGCATCGCTGTATTTTACAGGATCTTTATCAAAAACACCTTTTACTTTAGTGGCTTTTATAATCACATCGGCATGAATCTCTACAGCTCTGAGCGCAGCACCGGTATCGGTACTGAAAAATGGTCGTCCGGTACCGGCGCTGAAGATCACAATTTGTCCGTTGCTGAGATATTCTTTTGCTTTTCGAATCACCATCGGTTCGGCGACTTCGATCATCTGAATAGCCGACATGACGGTTACACCTAATCCTTTTGATTCGAGAGCATCCTGTACAGCCAGGGCATTTATAACCGTTGCCAGCATTCCCATATAATCGGCTTTTACCCGATCCATTCCCCGTTGACTGGCGCTTAATCCGCGGAAAATATTACCGCCGCCAATAACGATGCCAAGTTCAACGCCAAGGTCTTTGGCAGATACAATCTCTATACAGAGTTGATCGAGAATAACAGGATCGATGCCGGTGCCCTTCTCTCCTGCGAGCGCTTCACCGGAAAACTTCAGTAAAACGCGATGGTATTTGGCTTTCGACATCAAAATGTTGTTTGTATAACCAGAAATAATTTAATTTATTTTTCGCCTAATTGAAAACGAACAAACCGTGAAATATTGATATTTTCACCGATCCTGGCAACAGTTTCGGTTAGATATTCTTTAACGGTTTTTTGAGGATCTTTTACAAAAGCCTGTTCCAGCAAGCAATTTTCCTGGTAGAATTTGACCATTTTTCCATCTACGATCCGATCCAGGATTTTCTCAGGTTTATTCTGACTCAAAGCTTGTTCTTTGTAAATTTCACGTTCTTTTTCAACTATTTTCGAATCGATCTCTTCGCGACGAATCGCTGCAGGACTTGTTGCCGCAATATGCATGGCAACGTCTTTAACGAAATTTATAAAATCATCGTTCTTGGCAACAAAATCGGTTTCACAATTCACCTCAACCAATACACCGATTTTATTACCGGGATGAATATAAGACCAAATAACGCCGTCAGTAGCGGCACGGACGGCTTTTTTCTCGGCTTTAGCAATGCCCTTTTTCCGTAAAACATCCACGGCTTTATTAATATCGCCCTGGGCTTCTTTGAGAGCCGCTTTACAATCCATCATACCAATACCGGTTCTATCTCTTAGGACTTTGACCTGTGCTGCCGTAATTTCCATTAATTATCCTTTCTTTTCAGATATTTCGCTGGTCTCGTCGGCTCTTCAGAAGCAGAGCTTGGCACATCGACTAATCGAGAACTTTTTGCTTCCAGAATTGCATTTGCGAGTTCACTGATGATCAATTGAATTGTCTGAATTGAATCATCGTTAGCCGGAATCGGGTAATCTGCATCGGTAGGATCTGCATTCGTATCAAGGATTGCAACAACCGGAATATCAAGGCGTTTGGCTTCTTTCACTGCGATATCATCATAGATAATATCAACGACAACCAGAACATCCGGTATTCTTTTCATATCTTTGATACCACGATGGAGATCGGCGAGTTTTACCCGTTCTCTTTCAAGAGATAATTTTTCTTTTTTAGTAAGGTTTCTTTCATAACCGGTAGATTTGTCTTTTTCCAGTTTCTGAAGATGCCTGATACTCTTTTTGATCGTTGAAAAATTTGTAAGTGTTCCACCAAGCCACCGCTCAACTACATAAAACATTCCACAACGGTCAGCTTCTTTTAGAACGATATCTTTAGCCTGTTTTTTAGTGCCAACAAAGAGAACCTCACCACCCTTACGAACGGTTTCCCTTATAAACCGGGTTGCTTTATCGAGACATTCGGCGGTTTTTTGCAAATCAATTATATGAATGCCGTTTTTAGACATAAAAATGTATCCCTTCATTTTGGGATTCCATTTTCTTGTTAAATGACCGAAATGGGCGCCTGATTTCCAGAGTTGTTCGAATGTTACATTACTCATATAGTTAGTCTTTCTTCTATTAACGTTTGGAGAACTGGTATGCGCGGCGAGCACCGGCAAGACCGTACTTTTTCCGTTCTACGACCCGCGCGTCACGAGTCAAGAATCCAGCGGGCTTTAATTTTTTTCTTAAATCGGGATTGAATTTTTCCAAAGCCCTGGCAATAGCTAATCTAATGGCGCCTGCCTGACCTGCCAGACCGCCCCCGCAAACATTCACACGTATGTCAAATTGATTGACGGCTTCACAGAGTTCGAGAGGCTGCCTGATAATCTGCTTCAAATTATCACGACCAAAATAGTCGTCAAAGGGACGTTTATTAATTATGATTTTTCCTCCGCCGGCAGACATTCTTAAACGAGCAACAGCTCTTTTTCGGCGACCAAGAGAAACGTATTCTAATTTCGGCATGCTTTAATTATCCTTCTAAGTCTAAGGTTTCTGGTTGTTGAGCCCGATGAGGGTGTTCTGATCCGGCATACACTTTTAATTTTCTAAATAACTGTCTTCCCAGTGTGTTACGGGGTAACATTCCCTTTATAGCGCGTCTGATTATTTCTTCGGGATGTGCCGTCATTGCTTCACGGTACGTTTCAAATCGACCACCGCCCATGTAACCGGAATGGGTAAAATATTTTTTCATTTCGGCTTTACGACCGGAAAGTCTGATCTTTTCGGCATTGATAACCACTATAAAATCACCGGTATCCATATGTGGAGAATAATAGGGTTTATTTTTTCCTCTTAATATCGAAGCTATCCGGCTGGCAAGACGCCCCAGCGCTTTGCCGTCCGCATCAACGACGTACCATTTCTGATTAATTTCATCAAGTTTCGGATAATAAGTCTTATACATTCCTTCTCTCATTCCTTCAGTTAAAATAGCGGGTAAACTTACAATTAGCCTATTTTAGAATCAAGATTTTTTTAAACGGAAAAATCAGGTTCATATGGTAATATAATGGGATTTTTTGTAGACCGCTTTTACCCGTCCCGTAAACTCGCTTCCAATAAAGGGCGAATTATAAGATTTGGAATATATATTCTTTCGGCTAAATACCCACCATTCATCCGGATTGAAAATAGTGAAATTGGCTTCGGCGCCCTTTTCAAATACCGGTAGTGGCAATTGCATTAGCGTAGCAGGTTTAATGGTCAGCAATTTAATCAATTCCATTAGTGTGATCGCTTCTTTATGAACAAGGTTCGTCATTGCAAGGGCAAACGCTGTCTCCAGTCCAATCATACCGTATGAAGCCATATCCAGTGATGTCTCTTTCGTATCATATATATGTGGCGCATGATCTGTGGCAATGGCATCGATTGTGCCGTCTTTTAATCCTGCAATGACCGCCAGGCGATCTTCCTCTGTCCGCAGTGGCGGCGATACTTTTCCATTAGCATCGAAGCTGCGCATATATTCATCGGTTAGTGAAAAATGATGAGGCGTTACCTCTGCTGTTACTGTGAGTCCTTTGGCTTTTGCCTGCCGGATCAATTCCACCGAACCTGCTGTTGACACATGAGGAATATGAATTACGGTATCGACGAATTCTGCTAAGCGTAAATCCCTGTCTATCATTATCTGTTCAGCGATTCCCGGATTTCCGGAGATTCCCAATTGAGTTGACACCACTCCTTCATTCATAATGCCATCTGCTTTTAATTGGCTGTCTTCCGCATGATTAATAACCGGTTTTCCGGTTATCTTGGAGTATTCCAGGGCAAAGCGCATAAGCTGGGCATTTTTTATTGGAACGCCGTCATCGGAAAAAGCGACAGCGCCGGCTTCCGCCAGTTCGACCATCTCAGTTAGTTCTTCCCCCTTCCGCCCTTTCGTAACAGCAGCAATCGGATAGACGTCCACTATTTCATTTCCAGCCTTCTCATAAATGAATCGCACTGTCTCGCGTGTATCGATAGCCGGGTTGGTATTGGGCATACAACACACCTTTGTAAATCCTCCTGCTAATGCCGCCCGGCAACCGGTTTCTATAGTTTCACTGTTTTCGTAGCCGGGCTCCCGGAAATGAACATGCAGATCCACAAAGCCGGGCGCCAAATAAAGTCCCTTTAAATTAATTTGCTCTTTGGCTTCCTTTTCAGAAATATTTTTTGAAATTTTTAGAATTTTACCCTTGTCAACCAGGATATCCGTATCATATGATTTTTCCTGAAAGGGATCAATTACTTTCGCGTTTTTAAACAGTATCGATGATGTTATTGCTCGTTTTTCCATGATCGTTCTCCTATCTTCCGCCTGCTAATAAATAAAGGATCGACATTCGCACTGCCACACCGTTCAACACCTGATGCAGTATGATAGAATGCTCGCTATCGGCAACATCCGAATCTACTTCAACACCACGGTTAATAGGTCCCGGATGCATAATCGTGATCGGACGTTTCAGCTTGCTTAGACGCTGTTGAGTAATACCGTAAACATTTCGATATTCCCGCAGCGATGGTATTTGTCCTTTTCCCTGACGTTCTCGCTGTATGCGAAGGATATTAACAACATCGGCAAACTCAAGGGCTTCATCGAGCTTATAGGTAACTTTTACGCCAAGAGATTCCGCTCCATAAGGAATAAAAGTCGGTGGACCACAAAGCAGCACATTAGCGCCCATGGTTTTCAATCCAAAAATATTCGATAATGCCACGCGACTATGTCGGATATCCCCAATAATGGCAACGTTCAAACCATTAAGCGAACCGTACTTTTCTTTCATGGACATCATATCCAGCAGCGCCTGTGTAGGATGCTCATGAGTGCCGTCACCGGCATTGATAATAACGGCGTCGACAAATTGCGCCAGAAGCTTAACCGAACCCGGCACAGGATGACGCATAACCACCACATCCATCTTCATCGCAAAAAGATTTTGGATTGTGTCTCTTAAACTTTCTCCCTTTGTCAGGCTGCTGCTGGCAGCGGAAAAGTTTACCGTATCTGCGGAAAGCCGTTTTTCCGCCAGTTCAAAGGATATCCGCGTTCTGGTTGAATTTTCAAAGAAGAGGTTCACTACAGTAACACCTTTGAGCGTCGGCACTTTCTTAATGGGTCGCTCCAGCACTTCACGAAATGAAAATGCCGTATCCAAAATGGAATCGATATCTTCTTTTGGAACTCCCTCGAGCCCAAATAAATGTTTAATGCTTAAATTCATTGATCCACCTCCACAAGCAATATTTCATCCTTTCCATCGCTTTCTTTCATATGGACCCGCACCTCTTCATTATCAGACGTCGGAACATTTTTGCCAATGTAATCTGCTTTGATCGGCAACTCTCTGTGTCCACGATCGATCAAAACTGCTAATTGTATCGCTGAAGGTCTGCCGAAGTCCATCAGGGCGTCCATAGCCGCCCGGATCGTCCTTCCCGTATAAATCACATCATCGACCAGAACCAGGATTTTATCGTCAACTACAAAAGGAATATCGGTTAATTCTATAGCAGGCAGCTGCTTCTTAATCCGGAAATCATCGCGATACATAACGGTATCCAAAATACCAACCTGGATTGACACCCCTTCAACTTCTTCGATCTTCCTGGCAATCCGTTTCGCCAGAAATTCACCCCTTGTACGAATACCGATTATCCGCATATTTTCGGTGCCTTTGCAGCGCTCCACTATTTCATGAGCCAGTCTCGTAACAGTACGCTTAAGCGCCAGCTCGTCCATCAAATGAGATTTCATTTTAAAGTTCATTGTTCTCTCCTAAAATAAAAAAAATCCACCTGCTGTCTGGCGGATTGTTTCTTTTTCTTATGCCCTTTCCAACTCACGGGTTAGGATTAAAAGGCTCCTTTGTTAATTGTTGGGCAAATTTAGAGCAATATTTCCGAAATGTCCAGTAATTTGTTTGACTGTTTTGGTGAATTCCGTTTGCCGTTAGGCGCCTCAAGTTTCAACCCGTTACAAAGTGTCACGACTTCGCTCCCTTCTTCTACCAGACGTTGTTTCAGTTTTCGCCAATATGCCCCGGCAGCCTGCATCTTCAACTGTCGACAAATTGTCGACAGTTCTATTTCGTCCTCACTTTTAACCCTGATTTTCATCTTGAACCAGTAATCACGGGGATTCACGCTGTCGGTCAGGACACCAACAACATCCACGACGGAAAAATACCACTGCTCCTAATTCGCATCCCAGCGGGTGCGTATCTGCTGATGCTCAAATTATTTTATGGCGGTTTCTTTGGTCATTGCCGGTCTGTCGGACATGAAACGGGTAGTAAGAAGTTGTTGAAAATTATCAGACGTGCGCAGACTTTTAACTTGGAGAATAATTATTAATCACCGATTTTCACAGTTATCATAAAAGTCATAATAAAACCTTACTTATAAAGAGTTCATTTATAGATTCCCAAGTACTTAGATTATTTTTCTCGTCGTAATTATTGCAAATATTATCCATTACTATGTCAACATTTCATTT
>JAHIOG010000667.1 GCA_018895675.1 bacterium | reverse complement strand
TCTAGCGCTAGATAATGATAAATATTTATCATTATCCGTTATCGGTGCGAGATAATGATATCATATGCTGCATTTTATTGTAAGGTAAGTTGTTAGGCAGACGAGCGGGTCACAAAATCTCGCGCTAGATAATAATATAGATAGGTGGTGTAAGAGACTCTACATACACATGAAAACGTATTATCTGAAATTTAAGGTTATTCCAACCGAATCAAATGAGCACTACACCCTTGTTGAAGGCGCATGGGCATCTTGTTGGGTGTTGGAGAATGATCCTCAATCTGCATACGCGCAAGCTGATTTTTTTATAGGAAAATATGATTGGCTAATAGAAAAAGTAGAAGAGTATCCGGTTGAAGTGACAAGAGAATTTTTTATTGAGCGTGATATTGGATTAGAACAATATGACAAGGCCCAAAAAGAAGGATTTGTCATAGCTTATATGGCATGGTCAAGGGATGGCAAAACTACAGCTGGCCCTTTTATTCAAAACCCATCCTTTCATTTCGAAATACCCAATTTTTTAGCAAAACAAAAAGAACTTAGCCAAAGTGGCAGGTGCCTGCATTTTGATGGAAATCACCGGTGCAAGAATATTGTTAACGCACATTCAATTCAGAAAAATCAATCTTTAGTCAGCATTTCCAAAGATGGCCATGTATATAGGCTTTCACCTAAATTTAGCATTATAAAGAAAAACAATGGGCGTTTAACTTACGAAAAATGCGGGATAAATAGAGTTTCCACTTTTCTGGGGTTCTGTAAAAAACATGATAATGAGTTGTTTGAACCAATAGACAATTATCCTTTATTGCCAACGGACCAACAGGTTATCTTATATGCCTATCGTTCTCTTTGCAGAGAGCTCTTTGTGAAAGAAAACGCCCTCAGGTTAATTGAAGACCAACTCCCTAATATTCCTGACGGAAATTCAATAAAGGAACTATTGCTGGGTACAAAAGAAGGGACGGCTTTCGGTTTAAAAAACCTTGAAGAGCATAAGTCAATTTATGACGAGTCTTTAAGGGGAAAATCATATTTCAAGATTAGGTATGTCTTATTCATATCAAAACAAAAACCTTTTGTGGCATTCTCTGGTTTGTTGTATCCAGAGTTTGATTTTATGGGCCGCCATTTACAGGACCTTGGAGACCATCAACAAACGTTAGACCTCATTACATTTTGTTCAGCACCTTTAGATTCTGGATGGGGAGTATTGTTTTCATGGCACGAATCCAGTTCAAAATCCTGTGTAGATTTTATGCGCTCTTTGGCGACAATGATGCATGAGGGGAAGCATTTAGGGGATTTGTTATTTCGGATGGTGATCTCCAATTGTGAAAACCTCGCTATTGCTCCTGAATGGTGGGATGATCTCCCTCAAGAGCAAAAAGAAAAAATTGAATCAAAAGCAAGCTCAATGGCAAATATTTTTTCCATGACAAAGCCGTCCTATTTGCTTGAAGGGCTTGAAGGAATAGCTTCATGGGATTTTGAGAGCATAATAGACAATATGAATTAATCACCTATCAAGTCAATTCAGGCGACGGGAAGGGGCGCAGGGGCGCTGGCGCGGTAGGTTTTTTGGCCCGCGCCTGATTTCTGCCGTTAGCTTCAAAAGAGGGGTGAACAACTATGGATGATGACTACATAAGCCCTCTTCCTGGAAAGACGTACATAAGCCCGTCCCTCCAATCTTTTGGTGACAAAGACCGAAGGGTCAGAATCGCGTCCAAGGTGCTTCCGTCCGCGGATGGCTACGAATATGCCAAAGAGCGCGATGAGGTTGTCCTGAGGAAAAAACCAAACGCAGCGACTTATATAACTGCTAAGTTTCTCGAGGACACTCGGCAAACATTCGTCCTCACAGTTCAAAAGTTTTCATCGGACACCGGGCAGCCGTATGGATCAGGGTTTTCTTTTGTCGGGGAAGAAATAGGGAAGTTCTGCGAGTTTCTGGCGAATATTCAGTCGGTGGATTTAAAAAGTAGAGCCAAAGTCAATATTTCAGACGAGGAGCTACGGAAGGTTGCGTTAACAACGCATCAAGCGAAATCCTTCGTAATAGAAAACCAAGAGCTTTTTTCAGAGGTGGTCAAGTCAGAAATAACAACGGAAGATGTTGTTGCTGTTGGATACAGAAAGAAGCAATTGGAGGTCTATGGGAAGCTTCTAGGTGATCCAGGCTACTTTGATTCCCTCAAGAGTAAAAAGCAATGCTCTAGCGAAGGTCTTTGGCAAAGATACTTTGAGAAGAACCCTTGGGTGTTTGGTTATGGCTTGGGATACATCTTTCTATCCGGTCTGGATGATAAAAAGCTAGAACAGGTTGTGCAAGGCCATAGCATAGGTTCTCATGGAAAGCGCGTTGATGCCCTAATGAAAACAAGGGGAATAATCTCCAACCTTTGCTTCGTTGAGATCAAGACGCATTCGACAGATCTGCTCGAATCAAAGCCGTATAGGTCTGGCTGTTGGGCTCCTTCCAAAGAACTGGCAGGTGCAATTGCTCAAGTGCAAGGTACGGTCGCATCAGCCGTAGAGAACCTATCCAGCAAATTAAGCCCGGATGATAAGGATGGCAACCCAACTGGTGAAGAGATATACAACTACCAACCTAAATCCTATCTCGTTATAGGCAGTATGGCTGAGTTCGTTTCAGAGAATGGCGTCAATAGGGATAAGTTGAGATCATTCGAGTTGTTGCGCAGAAACACATCAAGCCCGGAAATAATTACTTTTGATGAGCTATATGAGCGCGCTCGGTTCATCGTTCATCATAATCAAAGCTAACCAAGCGTTAACTGTCTTTTACGAAGTGTATTTTTGAATACTTATATTTATGGAATACATTACAGAAAAAGAAGAAATATTAGAGAATATCAAATGGCGTAATTTTTTTTACGACTGTGAGGTAATATCAATTAACGGCCTCAACATACCCATTTTGAAGGTGACAATAATAGACAATGGTAAAGAGGTTTTAATGCAACCATTTCTATTAGGAGACATTGAGTATATAGAAAAGTGCGCCCGCCTCTTATGGCAATATAGCCTGCAACAATATCCAGAAAAAAGGAATTCATCCTCTCGGAATTTTAGCCTAAAGCTTGATGTTATTAAGCCTGTTTTTGAACATAATATTCGGAATAGCAGCCACAAACATATACTGGAAATTGGGAGCTCTGAATCTTTCCTGTCAACAAAAATAGTTAATGATTTTTTTTCTGGAAACTACATCGGGCTTGACATCACCACACCTGAGAAAAGGTGCGATTTCTCTTACCTGCTTGGATTAATAGAGCAACTTCCTTTTACAAATGAAAGTATAGACTTTGTTCTGATATCAATGGTTCTGTTAAACATTGTCAGGCCAGAGATCGCATTAGCGGAAATAAGCAGAGTACTCAGTAACAAATCCAATGCCATAATCATTGACATTAATAGTAACTATTACAAAGCGTGTGGTTTCTACAAAAAAGAGGGGGAAAACTACTTGTTCACCAAGGTTTTAAATACAGAAAAATCTTTTTTCACTTTAAAGGTCCTTGGCCGTAATAATTTTTTCGTACATTGTTATCATTGCTTTGATTTATATAGAAATATTTTAGTTGAACACGGGTTTAAGATATCAAATGACTTCGTATTTGGGCCATCAAAAGAAATAATAAAATCAAGATCACCAAATTACACTAAAGATATTAATTTATTTTCTCGCTATATTAATTACGAACCATTTCGTTTTATAAAAGCAAAGCGACACAAATGTCATTAATATTTTTAGATTATCTTGACTACAAAACTAGTAATTCTGTGATAAAAGAATCCTTCAAGGAGAGTTTTACAAATAAGCTCACTAAGTTTAAATGGGATATATTATCATTTCCAAAAGCAACTTTCCTAGTGGCTGCACCTGCTATTGCTAAGTGTAAAGACACAGCATTATTGATGAAGGCATGCGAGAGCATGTGGAAAAATTCTCGTATAAAGTATGTACTATCAGATGAATACAATGGAAATTTCAACCTTTATATCAATAAAAGGCTTGGCAAACTTGAAAAAAACTTTACTGAAAAAGAACTAAATAGTCATTTTGAATACCAAGGATACAAATCTAACCACTGGTCTATCATATTTAATGAGCTGTTACAGTCACATCAGCCTACAGCACCATTTGTATCACGTAAAAAGAATTGTGATACGGAATTCAGAGAGCAGGTCAAAAAAGATATCATTACAGACAATTTTGCTAAACATTTTTCAATAAATACTAACTTGGACATAGAGAGATCACTTGTTGACATTGAAACTCTTGCTAACAATAACAATGAATTATTTCAAAGAGAAAACATTGCCAAAAAGTTCATGCAGCACCTAGGGCGCATTGATCCTGTAGGCTTAATTGAAATTAATTCAGCACTTGATAATTCATTCGCTACAGCTAATGCCTCAGCAGCATTGGCCACCATTTCAAAGCAAAAAATTAGTTTAGATGGTGGGTGTCTCCACATAATCTCACAAGGTATTTATGTTAAAAACAACTTGCATCTGTCTGAGCTGATTACCAGGCTAACTATTGAGGAATGTGACGAAATATCCGATTCCAAGCCTTGGAAGTTATTTATCCTTGCATTGAATAATGAAATAAGCAATCTCAATATTAAGAAAAAAGATGCCGCAATTATACTAAGAAGTGGATTTAGACCTATTTCTCGACATATGAAACAAAAATATATTCTCTCAGTCATAATCTCATTCTTAATGGCAAGTATTCTACCTAGTAATGATGCAGGAAAAATTGCAAGCAGTATTTTAACTGACTTACCATCAAGCTTAGCATCTTCACTTTGTAAGTCTATTTCTAGAAATTTAGTCGATATTACCCTGGAGCTCATTGAATACCTAAACAAATACTATTGCACTTCTGAGCAACTATATTTTCGTGATTACTATGGAAGTCTACAATATTTTTACCAAAAGGGCGTACTAATCCAACACTCCCAACAGTTAACAAAATAATTAAGCTGACTGAGATAAGCGCCGCCATGTTTCCTGCTAGTTCGTGGCCAGCAGCTTATCTCGGCGTTGGGTGTACCAGAGGATAAAAAAACCAATTAACCAGCCTATTGCGCCAAATAAAAAAGCGGAGAATGTTTCATGCCAATTGAGATAACAACTGCCTGAGGTAGGTTGAAAAAAATGGACACCAAAATTCTGATCATTCATATTACAGAACGGGGGTGTCAGCATGGAACCAAAAGGGGACGTTCTTGATATTTTCAGTTTCCATTGATATATTGTCCTCATGCCCAGACATGCCCGCATAGATATCCCCGGATTGCTTCAGCACGTTA
>JAHIOG010000666.1 GCA_018895675.1 bacterium | reverse complement strand
TTTCATTTAGTGTATCATTGTTAATTGAGAAGATAAAAGATGGACAGTTTTTGCTGGTTTGAAGTTGTTTTAGGGATATTGATTTTCCATAGTTGGGATTATCCAAGATAGAATATAGAATTATTTGAAACGGCAACGATCCATTTTGATAGTTATTTAGAATATAGTGATCTTCTAAATTGCCGTTAAAATCTTTTACCTTTATTGAATTGAAAATATTTAAGTCAAGCAATAGTCCGGAGAAATTTTCTTCAATCTCTAGCTTTGATTCATGCTTTTTAAGTTTCAAATAGTTACGAATAAATACGGCGATATCGTTCTTAATTGTATTTTGGTTATAAATGTTTGGATCAATATCTTCGATTTTTCTTTTTAGAAATCCTTGTAATTGATCTTTTGTAAAATCATACCGTTGCGTATTGAAGTTGTTAAAATACAAATGGTAGATGGATGCATAATTAGTTTTTATTAATTGATAATGTAATAACCAAATAGTACCCAGGTCTTCCAGATATGGATCTTTTCCAGTTGAGTCGTCAAATATAAAGCTGGCAATTTCTTGGAGGTTGTCATCTTGGTCTGTAAGACCAAACGCTTTCATCCAAAAGCGGATTGAAGAAACCATGTTTTTACCCACACCAAGTTTAATCACAGAGTCATTATCACTGAATTGGTTGTGCTGATTTAAAAAATCGTATCCCTTTTTGAGCCAAAACTGCTTACAGATAAATGATTCATGTCCTGAAAACCGAAGTTTTTTCATTTTAATTTTTGTCAACGCATGTGCGACTTTTAATTATATCAAGCAAAATCTAACATTTTTTGTTAACAGAAGCGAATGATAATTACCTTACGGCTCCACAATACTACCCGCCACCATATTCGCCACTTTACTGCGCAGGGCAATCAAATTCCCTTCCGGCATGTGGACACGGTTGGTCAATAATATCACGAAGGTTTCGGTTTCCGGGTCGATACAGATAGATGTGCCGGTGAATCCGGTGTGTCCGTAAGATGATTTGGAAAATATATCACCCATATTAGACGAATAGGCTGAATTCACATCCCAGCCGAGTCCCCGTCCGGCAAACGCAAGATCGGGATATATTGTTGTCATGGCTTTGACCGTAAGTGGCGATAGAATCCGGACACCTTCATAGCTACCGCCATTCAGCATCATCTGGCAGAAAACCGCCATATCATCAGCGGAAGAAAAGAGTCCCGCATTTCCGGACAGACCACCCATCAGCTGCGCCAGGGGATCATGAACTTTGCCATGCAGCGGTATATCGTCAAAGACTTCGGTTGGAGCGATGCGCGGCAGGTATTCTTCCGTCGGCAAGAACATGGTACTGTTCATCTGTAAAGGTTCGAAGATATGTTTTTTCGAAAATTCACCGATATCCATTCCGGATACTCGCTGTACAATTTCTGCCAGCGTGATAAAGCCAAGACAACTGTAGGCAAAGTGTTTCCCCGGAGGATTCTGTTTTTCTATCGTAGCAATGTGATGGATCAGTTCTTCTGGACAGGGTTTGCCATATTGTTCTTTTAGAGACTTGGCGTTGGTATAAGGCGGCAGACCGGATGTATGGGTCAGGAGATGGTAGAGCCGGATCGGCGGCGCTCCATTGCCGTCTTCATCATAATATGGTGTGAATTCGGGAATATATTTTGACACCGGATCCATCAGGCGGATTTTGCCCTGTTCTACGAGGATCATAATGGATGTGGCGGTTGCGACCGGTTTGGTAATCGATGCCATATCGAATATTTTTTCAATAGTCATCGGCTCAATTGTTGGTATGATCCGGGAGTTTCCATAGGTTTTTCGAATTATTACGGCTCCTTTTCGGGCGACGATTAACACGGCTCCGGGTATTTTCTCTGACTGTATTTCATTCTCGATGATCTCGTCGATTAATTTCAACCGTTCTGCATCCATGCCGACATTTTGAGGCTTGCCCCGGTATAGAACCTTTTCGGTATCGGGCGCTTCACAGGCAATTAATATAAGGCTAAGGATTACAATCATTGACCGCGATGCATACTGATTTACTTTCATCGTTATCTCCGGTATAGAGCTTGTTTAAAAAAATTATAAAGAATCCAGTGGTATATCGAGAACCGGCATTTTTTTATGTCCCTTATAGTCGAAATGCCACCATTCGGAAGAGATGCCGGTAAAACCGTGTTTTTTCATGGCATCTTCCAGGATTGAGCGATGCCGGATTGCTTCTTGCGGACAGTCCATATAATCCCGGTGAGCTTTCTCTGAGAAGTCGTCGAATTTCGAAGGCATCGGCATTTCATTGCCATCGAGATCAAGAAGCGTCACATCCACGGAATAGGCCCGGTTGTGATTTGAGCCGGTGGCGGGATCGGCGACGTAGCGCGGGTCGGGCAGGATTTCCCACATTTGCTTCTGGACCGATAATGGGCGGTATCCGTCAAATACTTTCAGACTGAATCCTTGTTGCTTTAAATCTTGCTGAACTTTTTTCAGCGCCAGGGCAGGTTTTTTAGCGAGGAAACAGCGGGATGACGGATATAACACTTTACCGACAAAATTATCATCGGTGGCGTAGCGGATATCCAGGACGATGTCCGGAATGATTTTATTGAGTTCAACTATGTCCGGATCTTTGACTGCCTGACAGGCGCAAAGAACAAGCAGCCCGATTAAAAGACCGCGGACTTGAATATTTTGCATGTTGTTTTTCACAGGACGGCTCACGTTTTTGAAATTCATAGTTAAGCTATATTAATTTAATTTTATGAGCAATGCAAACCATGACAGGTATAATTATAGCATCCGAAATGAATTATTAAAAAAAGTACGAAAATCTTTTGTTTTTCGCCGGAAAATCGTATTTTTCAGTCCGTTATTATTAACCAATTAAGGATTATATTATGACTGAAAAGAAAAAAGGATTGTTTAAGTCGTTTCCCGGAACATACTGGCTTACAGTCACTATGGAATTTTTTGAAAGAGGCTCCTACTACGGTATGATGAGTATCTTATCGGTTTATATGGTTGAAAAACTCGGATTTGCTAAAGAGAGTGTTGGGTTAATTAAAGGTACGATTCAACCTATTTTATACTTTCTACCAATAATTTCGGGAGCACTGGCAGACCGATTTGGATACCGCCGCACCCTGGTTGTCGCTTTCACATTACTGAGTATAGGTTATCTCATTACCAGCCAGATGACCGCCTATTCAACTGTTTTTCTTGCCCTGTGTGTAATGGCTTTGGGGGCAGGTACATTTAAGCCTGTTATTTCGGGGTCAATTGCAAGGATGACCGACTCATCTAATTCTACACTTGGCTTTGGTATATTCTACTGGAGTATTAATCTGGGTGCATTTTTATTTCCAATGTTTTTAGTTCCTTTTCTGAAACAGGCGGACCCCAGCTGGCGTTGGGTTATCATTGCATCAGCCATCGGAACTGGTATTATGCTGGTGCCAACCTTATTATTCTTTAAAGAACCGCCAATGCCGGAAAAGAAAAAAGAAGATCAAGTTGACATTCTTCATACCATTGCTAATGCCTTTGAAATCATCTACAGTCCTTTTATTCTGTTATTTATAAAGGCTAAAGCCGCATTAAAATCTGCCCGGATTCTATACACTATAATTGGTTTATTAACCCTGTTAGCCGCAATTCTTTTGATTATAACTGGTTCTTTTTCCCTGGCCTATATCATGCTCCTGGTGCTAGGCTGTTTTTTCATATTGAATGTTAAGGCAAAAAGCAAGGGTTTCAGCCGTTTTGGGGACACAAGTTCTTCACTGATCCTGGTTGCTGTGGGCATCTTGATGCTCTGGATTTTGCCTGGTTTGACACTTTTCTCCCGGATTGTCACATCGGTAATCTATACTACGGTATTTTCACTATTTAAAATCGATGCCACCGATGAAAGCAAGTTTAGCGATTACTTTAAGTTTTTATTGTTAGTGTGTATTTATTCGGGTTTCTGGGTGCTATATTTCCAGATGTTTGATTCTGTTCTTTGGTATGTCAATGACTATATAGATGCCACAAGTCTGAATAATGTGGTGAATAAATCTCTGTCTTTTATAGGAATAAGTAATCCTCACTGGCATTTTGATGTTGAACATGTAACGGTTATAAATGCAGGAACTATCATAGTGCTTCAGATTTTAATATCCATAATAGTGAGAAACACCAAAGCATTACCGACTATGATGTTTGCTATCGGACTTGGAACGTTAGGGATGGCTATTCTGGCAATCAATCAAAATATATGGGTATTTATGCTGGGTATTATCATCTTTTCTATTGGGGAAATGACCGCTCATCCGAAATTTATCAGTTATATAGGACTGACAGCGCCTAAAGAGAGATTGGCTACTTTTATGGGTTATATTTTTCTATACGGCGTAATTGGATCGTCCGTTGGGGCGATAGTTGGAGCGAAATTGTATGTTCATTTTGTTGACACTCTGAATCAACCTCGTACGCTATGGCTGATCTTTTCAATGATTGGCGTTATTACTATTATCAGTTTGTTTTTCTATAATAAATTCCTGACACCGAAAGAAACCGGTAAATAGATCGTCGTTACTGTAGGGTTGTGAGATGAAGATACCGAAACGTCTGCTGCGGAAAATACTTCGTGATTGTAAACGATCGGGCTCCGGAATCCGTGCCGCCGATATTAAAAATAAAAAATTTCTGATCTGTTTTCCTTTTGACGAACAATACCGAAAAATTGCATTCAGGGTATTCTCTTCTGTTATAAAATCTCACCAGGAGAACTGCTTGTGTCTGATCTCTGAAAATGCCCGTGATTTACTTCGGGAAGTGAACGATGATTCAATAATTATCGTGTCTATCCCGGAGGATATTCAGCGGAATCCAATATTGCCCTCAGGCACAAGTGAAAAAATTCAAAGCGGACATTACACGGTTGCTGTGGATTTGAATACCGGTTTTCATCCCTATACTGCGGCGGCGGTATTGAAGACCAAAGCTCCTAAACGCATCGGTTTTCATTCGGAGTATTCGGATTGTTTTTTCAATATACAGATGACAAAAAAAAAGGAAGATCCGGTTGAATCTTCCTATCGGTGTATTCATTATTTAATGGTTGATTCGTTTAAATTGTAGTGCGTATTGATGATGGTTCAACCCATTAGTATTCATATAGAGTGCCGGTGGAAAATTTCGCAGTGAGAATTCATAAAATTTAAATAAAATTTTCCTTGACGAACCGCTTGTATCCGATTATATTTACCGCCGCAAATTAATAGGAGTCTCGATGGAAGATTTGGAATGCCCGGAGTGTGGCGCCCCCCTGGAAGAGCAAGACTTGAGAGAATCGCTGGTTTGCAAAAGTTGTAAAACAAAACTGCACAATCCCAAATATCTGAATTTCCTGGAATTGCTGATGTATCACGATATTGTTGATGATATTGATTTCTTTGATATGAGTTTGTACCGTGACGAGATTCTTAAAGGCGAACGGGAAGATTATGATGAGCCCGACCCCGATCCCTCAAAATTCGAAAAACGCAAAGAAGTCTGGGATGAATTTGAAGATGATATAGAACTTAAGGAAGCTCTAAGTGGCAAAGGTGATATCGAAGATGAAGCCTGGAAAATATTCGATCCGGATATTTCGATAGATGATGAATGGGAAGAAGGCGAAGAAGATAATGGTTCTGATAACAAATCGAAAAAAAAATAGCAGGTGAAATCCATGGAACCCAAAAAACCGGTTACTCAATTAAAAATCGAATTACCCGAAGCAAAAGCCGAAGGCAATTACAGTAACTTTACGGTTATTTCACATTCCGGTGCGGAATTCGTGATTGACTTTGCCAGAATTATGCCGGGTACTCCCAAAGCGGTTGTCCAGAGCCGTATTATCATGACGCCAATGCACGCCAAAACACTTCTCTATACGCTGCGTGATAATATAGCCAAATTCGAATCCAAATTTGGTGAGATCAAACTGCCGGAAAAAGGTTCGGATGTTCCCTTTGGATTTTCTCCAACTCCGAAAGATGGTTTAGCCAACTAATATTTACACCTAAAATCGTTATAGTGCGATGTGATTTTGCTGCTTACAGATAGCGGTCAAAGTATTCCAGCAATTTTCCACGGGGATTACTACAGATATCCGGCAAATTTAGTGACAGTGTATAATCCGAAGTGGCGATTTTCCGGAAGATATTTCGTTCATAAATTGAGTAAGACCGTTCCCAATTGTTTTCAGAAGGAATCACGACGCCGACGCTGAAACGATCCGGTTCCCGCAACAGCGCCATCAGGCTCAGATAACCGCCGTAACCGAAGCCCCAGGTTCCGATACGGGATACATCGATGAATTCTTCCTTAGTAAGTGCACCGATTACCGCATCAATATCCTGAAGTTGCATCTCCGGCGGTTCAAGCCCGCGGTCAGCATCAATTTTTTCGGGAATTTCCGGTAGAGTTGGATAATCGATTTCGGCAACAATATAGCCCTTGCTGCTGATCCATTGGGCAATCAAATTGGAAAACTCCCATTCATAAAGATCAGACACCGGTTTCTTGGCTTCATTCAGGAAAAGGATCAGGGGAAATTTTTCTGAAGTCAGGTGGGTTTCGGGATACCAGAGTGTATAGTGCACATCTTTACCGGTTTTTGAATTTCGTGCTTTTTTTATTTAGCGCCGTCATTAAGCGCTGCGCATTGGGAATCCGGGCGTCCGGAATTAACAACGGTTTGGATTTACTGACAGGAAATGTTCTTGTCCAGTACAGCTGTGGAGGTATTGACGCAGTTGAAAACACATCGATCAGGTACTCTGTCCGGTTGATGATAGCACAAAGTCGTGGCAACCGCGTTTGTAAGAAACTTTCAGCACTTTATCGTTTTTCCTGTCAATCGTATAAATGTGTTTTTCATAGTGGCTGTCTATATTAGCGGTAAAGAAAAACTGACCATCTGCCGCCCGCACCGCATAATCAAAAACAGTCCATTTACCCCGTGTTATTGAAACGGGTGTTTTGCGTTGCAAGTCAACGATAAAGACATGCTGGTAACTGTTTTGGGTATCGCCGAACAGAATTTTTTGTTCCTGATTTCTCCAGAACAGCTTCGACCCGAAATCATTACACCATAATTCAGATTTTCTGGTGTACAAAGTGTCGATCTGTTGCCAAATTAAAAATTAATATAGCCTGGGCATAATTTCCGACGAAATCAGGAACAGCAATTTGTCTGCCGGATGGTGACCACTGATAGTGAAATAGTGTGCCGTTATCGCTAAAAACGTCTGTTTTTTGATGCCGGTTTCCCTGCATTGTATGAGATAGCTGTATTTCCCGACCCTCCTTTATATCAATAAGCCGTAATGTATTATCCCGGATAAAGGAAACATATTTGCCGTCGGGAGACACTGCCGAAGCTATTTCTCTGGAATCTGTAATGGTCAAAGCCACCGGCTGATTCAGTTTATTTGGTATGAGGGTGTAAATATCTCCCCGGTAAGTAAACAGGAGTTTCTGTCGGCGGGGAAACCAGGACAAGTGCCCGATGATTTGATCCGGATTGCCGGAATTGTCGATATTAAAGGTTGTCAGCTGTCTTAATTTTCCCGATGGAATCTGCGCCAGCCGTTTTTGTTCCAAATGAAGGCAACGGATGAATCTCCGGGCGACCAGCATATAGATGCAGGTGAATTGCCGTAAAACACAGGCTGCTGAAAAATTGCTTCCGGACCCGAGACTATCTAGGCAGTTATGGTAATCGAAAAAACACATGCGAAAAAATTAGGCGTTTTTCTTTAATAAAAAGATTTTATGGGCGTGGAAATGACGAAATACCCACCAGGATTTTTGGATATTAAAGCCGGCATCTTCAACTTCCCGTTGCCATTCTTCGGGGTTCACCATAAAAATCCGCCTGGGGCGTTTGACGATTCTACGCTGGAAAGAGTGGAGGGGTGTGTGAATATATGTGGATACAATTGCCCAATTACGGGTCACGCGGTTCAGTTCTTTCAGGATTTGATTGCGTTTCTCCCCGGTCTTTATGTGCTGGAGAAGCCGGAAATTGAAAACGATATCAAATCTGTTGTCCGGAAAAGGGATATTAAAAACATTCGCCACCAGGGATTTGGCGATTTCGTGATGTTGTTCCCGTTGATATAATGCCGCATAGAGATTCAGGTCGGCGTTGGTTACATTCAGATCGTGTTCCAGGAAAGTCTGTGTGAATCTGCCGTAGCCTGTTGGAATATCAAGCAGGGTTTGCTGTGAAGAAGAAATATTTTTCAGAATGCGATCAACCAATCGGATTTCACGCAGGGATACTATCCGCTGGTCCAGGTGTTTATAACGGGATTCAGCGTATTTACGAACGCTGTCGATGCTTTTCCAGGTTCTGGAATAGGATTTAGGTTCAGGTAAAGGAGGGTCGTCGCTCAAATTATACTTTTAATGATTGTTTCAATGTCAAACGTCTGGAATTTTACACTCATAAATCAAGAATGTCAAATTCTTTGCGCCCGGGCAGAAAAATAATTGTAAACATTCAGGACTGATTTAACAGTCGCTTTATTGCACTGATGTATTCCGGGGTCGTGCCACAACAACCACCGACGATCTCCACACCGATATCCTTAATAGCTTTGATATTTCGGGCATAATAGGCCGGACTTTCGGGGTAATGCAGCTGACTCTCTTTCATTTCCGGAATACCGGCATTGGGTTGTATAATGACCGGAGTTTTTACACAGTTTCTGATTTCTACAGCTAGCTTAACCATATTATCGCTGCCGATCGAGCAGTTGGCGCCAACGGCAGTGGCTCCGGCGTCTACCAGAATTTTCATGCTGTCAGACACGGGATTTCCCATTATCGTATTGAAGCCGTTTGATGTGTTTTCAAAGGTAAGTGTGGCGAAGATTGGCAAGTCGGATACCGACTGAATTCCCCGAATAGCCGCCAGGGATTCGTTTACATCGAACATGGTCTCAACAATAAAGACATCCACACCGGCATCGGCGAGGAAATAGGCTTGTTCGGAGAAATTCTGCCGAGCCTCGTCGCTGCTGATGAGTCCGAAGGGTTGCAGCATGTCTCCCGGTGGCCCGATATCGCCGGCGACAAATTGATCCTGTGAAACAGCCTGTCGGGCAATTGTAGCGGCGGAGCGATTGATGTTTTCGGTTTCGTTCTCCAGTCCTGCTTTTTTCAATTTTATTCTCGAACCGCCGAAAGTGTTGGTGGTAATCATATCGGAACCGGCGTCGAGATAAGCGTGGTGGATGTCCAGAATGATATCTGGTTTTTCAAGATTCATCAATTCCGGTATTGTCCCTCTTTTTATGCCTTTGCGCATCAGCATGGTGCCCATGGCGCCGTCGAGCAGTAAACCTTTTGTGTGAATATGATCCAGAATAGTCATTATCTCTCCCGGGATTATTTCAGCAAGATCATTTTGCCGGTCTTGCTAAAACCGTCAATGGTTTGTAATTGATATAAGTATACACCGGCGGCAGCAACATTGTTACTTGTGTTCGTGCCATTCCACAAAACTCGGTATGTTCCGGGTTCCTGTCTTTCTTTAACGAGGGTATTCACATTTGTTCCCCTCAAGTCGTAAATCCTGAGTGTGACCGTTGTTTCTTTATATAAATCATATTGGATAGTCGTGGTCAGGTTAAACGGGTTTGGGTAACAGGGATAGAGGCGGTAGTTATCAAGCCGGTCGGGCGCGTTACACAATCCAAACAGGCTGGAAGGAGTGATCGTATGAGAACCCAGATAATCAAATGTATCGGAATCGTACACGATCCATTCCGAATCGTCTGCGTTGGTTCCGGCGGAAATGTTCCAATCTGGATTGCCCCGTCTGACCGAAGATTTTCGTACAATCGTATGATCTTTAGTGGCATTGGAGACGCCGGCAACCGTCCATGCGGCGCTTGAATCAGGATCGTTATATAAACCGATGACGTCCAAAAATGTCGTATCTCCTTCCATTATATTTACCAGTGCGCGCACATCATTGCCGTTGAAATTGACTACACTGGCGCGGGTGGTATCATCGGCGACATTCCGTATCGTTGAATCAGCGCTGGAATGAGCGATCACCCAGACATCTCCGGGCTGCA
>JAHIOG010000070.1 GCA_018895675.1 bacterium | reverse complement strand
GGGAGAATTGATTGCAGATAGCAGATTTTTGATTGCAGAATATCCCCAATGGGACGCCATCGGCGCAAATTTCTAATTTCCCCAAAGGGGTGCCTTCCCCGAAGGGGATCCTTTGGATCGGCACAAATATCAAATATCTTCCGTCTCCCTTTAATGATTGATCGAAGATTCCCTTTAGGATAAGAGTAATAAGATGTGTGGATAAAAACTTTGCGAAAGCTATCTAAAAGAGATCTACAGAATTCACATGTATCTTTCGCATTACCAAAAACGAACTTTCGCAAAGATTACTTCATCTCACCGGACAAGACGCAGGATAAATCCATGCTTCACGATGTTATGCAGGATACATTGGTTTATTGGTTCATTGGTTTATTAGTTTATTAGTTACAACCCCCTGGCCCCCTTTTTTAAGGGGGAATGTGGAGAGGGAGAAGTGATTTTCCCAAGGGGACGCCTTCGGCGTAGATTGTAGATTGCATCCATGCTTCACTACGTTTCCGTCTCCGCTTCGTTACGCCGGACAGGTCGCTTCCGTCTTCACTACGTTACGCCGGACAAGACGCTGGACAAGAAGCTTCGACGGGCCGGCAGGCAGGCCTGACTGTGGAGAAATACGTTACTTATATCGTAGAGATCATTTTGTGAGAAATTTATCAGGTCAATAATCTTCATCATGTGAGCCAATATCATGGAAAATTACACTTTTTTCTGACTGATCAATTTCTATAATAAAGCGATACTCATAATTTAATGACAATCCACACTTTCCTCTTAAAGCGCCTTTCAGTAAATGCGGTCTCAGCTTCGCATCTATCGGATTTTTCTCAATAATTTTTATGTGATTCCGGAATCGCTCTATAAGATCAGGATGTTGACGTAAAAATTCTCGCACTCGCCTGCGAAACTGTCTTGTCCATACTAATCTATACACAAACTGCCACCATGGGTATTATATCGAATAAACTGAAGATATTAATGCCCGATTATGTCAGCAATTAAGTCTGCTGCACTCCCTTTATGAAAACGCTCCGATTGATAGTCGCTTTCAGATCGAAGAACTCGATCTAACACAGATTCCTCTAATTCAGTAGTTATGGCATCATATGTCTTTTTCTCTAAAATAATATATTTCACTTTACTCCTGTGAATAACCGGAACAGACTTCTGGTTTCTAAGCAGTTCATCTACTACACTAATACCACGGCGCTTGATTTCTGAAGCATTTATTGTTATCATAACTTCTTCTCCTCTATCATTCTTTCCATAGTACTAATATAAGTACTCTTTAGAGTATCTACAATAGAAATATTTTATTAACCTGATTAAAGATTTTAGATTTTTAATCTTAATCTTGATATACTCGTAAAAAGTCGTGGCTTAAAATTTCTGGATTAATGGCAATATACAAGCCTATTTTCCGATTTTTCCCTAAAAAATGCGATAAAGTTGATAATAATAACAGAAAATATTATAACAAAAAGGTAATTAAGACAAAATTTTGGCTGTATACTGTAATTATTCTCTTCTCGTTTCCTTATTATTCTGCAATAATTGACTACTCTGAATATATTTATCCCTAAGGCTTTCGTTTTTACTGCAAATCTTACTTTCTTCAGTCCTCGATATCTCAAATGCTCTACTCCGGTTTTTCTCTTGTAGCATGAGTTTGTACCCTCTATACCTGCTCGGTATCGATATTTTTCTATAAATTCTTCACTAATAACAAAACGCGCTTTTTAAAAGGTAAAGTGAAGTCTTTTTACTTCTGCCAATAAATCAGGCGCTTCCTTATAAGATGTCCTAAAAATTTACGTTCATCTCTGGGGTGTAAACGACTTAATATCCCAGCTAGTTTTTCAGCATATAAATTTATTAATAAACTGCCTTGTTTTACTACTATTCCTTTAAACCTTGCAGATATTCATTAGTTAAATTAATATATTCACTTTTAGGATATTTAGAAAGTAAGTTATGTAAAACTTCAGAAGCCCTTTCTTTTTCTCCTAACCTTATATAACAGATACCAGCCATAAGCAACGCATCGTCATGTTTTTGACTTTCTTTATAAATTTCTATCAGTTTAAAATGTGCTAATGCGGACTGATAATCCTCTAATCCAAAATAGCATTCCCCTATCCAATATTCAAAGTTACTTGCCAGCCAATGATTCGGAAATTGTTTATTTAAAATAATTAATTGATGTAAGGCTTTTTTATATCTTCCATTATTAAATTCATTTAATGCAGATTCATAAACTTCTTCTATCTTTTTAGGAGAAATATAATTAGTATCTTTTATAGTCTTTTGAGTTAACGATTCTTCTTTCTTAGTATGGTTTAATTTTTCATATAATATGGTGAGTAATGAATCTTTCGTTTCAATAATTTGTGCTAACTCTTTAATATTTTTATTTTTATTTTCAAGTGCCTGGCTCTTTTCTGAGAGTTGGTTTGTCAACTTACTTACGTTTTCATTAAGATTTAATACTTTCTCATGATATTCCTGCATTTCATATTTTAGATCTCTAACTTTTATAGAATCGATTTTTAAAGGGGTTTCTATAGGAGCACTATCCTTAGCCTTTATTTTATGTTTTGTTTTGAAAAATAACTTGTCCAAAGAATAATCTAATCCCACCTGAAAATTAAAATATCCATCTTTACTAAAAGAACCTCCTGAATCATTTCCATCAAAACCATCTCCTGTTGTATAATGATATCCTGATAATAAAGATAACGACCACTGTCTTGATATCTTTATATCAATCCCAATACCACCTAAAATTTGACCATCATAATACCAATTAGATAAATTACTTTGTTTAAACCTAAAAACACCAAATCCACAATAAACAAATGGGTGGAATAATTCATAATTAAAAAAATTATATTTTCCATCAATCTCAACATTTCTAAAATCGGTATTGATTACGCTTTTATCATCATCCATTTTTAACTGACCATATCCGGTCAATAACTGGATAGATAATTTTCTAGTAATAGGATAACTTCCGAAAACATAACCGTTAAAACCAACTTTTGAATTTGTAATATTATTATCCCCACATAAAAGATTGCTGCCTAAAGAAAATCCAATACGCGGAGCCATAGATTGACCAATCAAGATCTGATAAAAAATTAATGTGAAAATAATTGGAAAGGTAAATTTCTTCATAATGATTCCCGTCCTTTAACCTTTGTTAATTAAAAACTAAAACAAATTACTCTAAGTAAAACCACAAGGAATTAGCAAACTCAATTATCAAATAAAAACCATAAGTACATATTACTTCTCACTAATTTCATAAAATACTTGACAGCAGTATACAATATTTTATCAGAAAAGTCAAACAATTATTCATTGTGAAAATAATAAACTGACTTTATTCCCAACTCCAGATGCTGTGCATGACATCTCGTCCCACCGGCCAAAGCCGGCGGTTAACATTCCGAATCGTAGATCATTCAAAATATCATCTCAAAGGTTAACCACTCCTGTCTGCCGACCAGGCAGGCAATTTTTTATCCGGCGTAGCCCGCCCGCTGCCTGCGTAGACGGAATTGAGTGGGTCTGGCGCTTTCCCACTACCACCACCCCCGCTTGTCCCTCTGGGGAATTCATTCGGAACTCTCCGACTACTCCGAAAGGAATCCCTGTTGGGGAAGTCGGGTGCTGGGGTAGAGTTTACTCTCTCCCACCGAATAAATTCGGTGGTTAACGTTTTATCACCCTATATTAATGGTTTAGTGGATTATTCAAACCTTCCAGTGCGGTCGCTATCTTCATCACTCCATATAACAGATTTGAGATTGGGGATCGGGGATTGAATCTACTCCACCGGCTAACGTCCTGATGCGTCGTAATTAACGTTTTACCTGCTGAAATTTTCCATCATATCATCTCAAATGTTAACCACCCCTGCCTGTCACGACCTATCGTTACGCAGGACAGATTGGGTTGAATTAGTTAATTAGTTGAATTGGACGAAAATTTGATATTTGATATTTGCAATCTGAAATTTGCTCCACAGGAGTCTCTTCGAGAAAATTTGATATTTGTGCCGATCCCTATGGGAAAATTGGATTAAGGTGATTTTGTGTCGCACCATTACTCCACCATCACTCCATTACTCCTCCAGAGGAGATCCTTCGGATCATCACTCCATCAACTTACAACTACTATACAACCATAATACAACCACCTTACAACTACTATTATCAACCATAATACAACCACTTTACAACTACCATACAACCACTATTATCAACCGCAGGAGTGTCTCAAGGAGATCCCTTTGGGATTTGTTTTACAAAAAAAGGCTGCCCGAAGGCAGCCTTTTTTTTTATATTTTCCGAAATGTTCTGGATTACTTTAACAGAATCATCTTTTGGGTTTTATGAAAACTCTCGGCTTGCATCATATAGATGTAATAACCAGAGCTTACTCGTCTTCCATAATTGTCCAACGCATCCCAAATAACCGTTTGATATCCAGCATTTTGTTTCT
>JAHIOG010000665.1 GCA_018895675.1 bacterium | reverse complement strand
TTTATAGGCTTGGTTACTCCTGTTGGTAGATACGGTTCAATCGGGGTAGATGCAGCTTTTACTTCGATAGGCGAAATGAAAGTAAGGACAGTTGACAACCCAGATGGTACGGGAGAATATTTTGATGCTGGCGATCTTGCGATTGGACTTGCTTATGGTAAAAAATTAACCGATAGGTTTTCATTTGGTGTTCATGGTAAGTACATTCAGCAAAGTATATGGCACATGAAAGCTTCCAGTATGGCTGTAGATATTGGCGTACTTTATAGCTTTATATTTAAGGATATAAGAATTGGAATGAGCGTATCGAATTTTGGTACCGATATGAAGCTTAGTGGAGTTGATGTGTTTATTTATCATGATCTTTCAGAGGAAAAGATGGGTAGCAATGACAAATTGCCTGCTTATTTAGAGACTACTAAATACTCTTTACCTTTAATGTTTCGCATAGGTGTTTCTGCTAAACCTATCAAAACCTCGATGTACCAGCTTCTTGTGGCACTTGATGCAGTCCATCCGAATGATAATGTAGAGGATATTCACATTGGAGCTGAACTTACATTTTACGACATGATTGCGGTTAGGACAGGTTATCATTCGCTCACAAATAACGATGCTGAGGGATCTTTAAATTTTGGGTTTGGATTAAAGTATAAAAGTCAAGATAGTTGGAGAATTTTTGTGGATTATGCCTATTCTCCATATGGAAGATTAGGTGATGTGCATAGATATACACTTGGAGTGAATTTTTAATAGGAGGAGTCAATGTTCAAAATTATGAGAATTTTATTAATATTTTTCATTTTTGTGATTTTGAGCTCCAATGCGTCTGCGGTGGAGTATGTTTTATGTGACTTTGAGGACTCAACTATATACAGTTTTCAATCTAGATGGGTGGCGGATAATGTTCGTTGGATTCCAGACCCTACAGGGAGGTCTGATGGTGTTATGGCAATAAAGATGAATTCCGGTTATAAACAGCCGGATTATCAACAGAAGGGCTATATTTCTCTGATAAATCAATACCTGATGAATGCTGATTCTATTAAGTTGGACCTTTGGGTTCCATCAGATTTTCCAGCAACTCAAACAAATCCGTGGATGGTGTTATTTATTCTGTATGGTGGTCAGTGGTGTCAGCACAGTAGTGAAGGTGTTTACTTACCTGATGGTCCCACTGGGGGTAATGGATGGCCGGATACGGAAACATGGTTTACTCTCACTATGAATATCGATTCGGCATTAGCGGAAGGTCCAGGCAATATTAGTGAGGAACAGTTATTAAAACCTTTCAGCCAGGTTGGTCTGTTTATTGATTGGCTTGGAACAGATTGGGAGGGTGAGATATATCTCGATAATTTTCGATTCGTAGGTGTAGAACATCCACTTCTTGCTACTAAACCAGATTCCCCAACAGAAGTTGTAGTAATTGATACAATTCCCGGACAGAATACGGTAGAGTGGATTGATGAAACGTTAATAACCTCGGAGACTTATAACATTTTTGTGAGTTCAGAACCAATTACTGATGTTACAGCTGCGTCAGTACAAAAGATAGCTAGTGGAATTGCTGCAGGACAGAAGCAGTGGACTCATCGATTATTTTCTACTGATTCAAGTAAGAGTGTCAGCTATTATTATGCAGTAACTTCGCAGAACTGGTTTGGTAAGGGCTATACAAATCCGGTAGCGGATCAAAATGCAACGTCTAGTCCAGTTACGAATACAACGATAGCACTTGCTCCGATTTATTATTTACAAGGAGAAACATTTACTATAGATGGTTCTTTGGAAGAATATGCCGGGCTTCCCTCATTTCACCTTGATCCGGTTGTTTCGAGAACCTCTGGAAGTTTCGCAGATGCTGACGATTATAGTGCGGATATTTGGGTTGTCCTTACTGACACCGATCTGATAGTAGGTGCTGACATAACTGATGATCAATTTAATGAAGGAGATCAATATTATGCATATGAGATAACGGGGGACATTTTTGACCTATATTTGGGATTTTACGAATATTTTGACGTTCCTGCCCGTAATTATTTAGAATCAGATGCATTCAGAATCTCTTATGCTGCTTTACCACATCCGGTAACGGGGTGGGAGATGTTCAACCCATTTTTTCACAATGAAACGGGTGAAAATGTAAAAGTAACAAAGGAGGGGGGATGGATTCTTGAGTTCAGGATACCATATTCTGATTTTATGATCGATTTTACCCCTTGTGTTGGAATGACTTTACCAATTGATTTTAATTTGCAAGATGCTGATGGTGGGAATATGACAATAAGTGACTTTGGTGGTAGCAGAACCGGCTTATGGTATGCTCCCTGTCAATGGGCACATACAGAAATCTGGGATCGCTCAATGGTTGAAATAGAGGATAATGACCTTATTTGTAATGAATTCAGAATAACACCGGCATTTCCGAACCCATTTAACAGATCTGTAACAGTTATGATTGATTTGCCGAAGAGAATGGATTTGGATTTAAGTGTTTATGATATTACAGGTAGAAAAGTTGCTGACCTATTTCGAGGACAAAAAGATAAGGGCAAATATAGATTCTCATGGAATGGTCAAAGCTTTTCTGGCAAGAGTGTTTCAAGTGGAATTTATTTCTTAAAACTTAAGAGTGATAATATTGTTAGAATCCAAAAGGTGAGTTTTTTAAAATAGAGTATTGAAAACAAAATATTTTATCAGGATGATATTGAGTGACTTAGTAGCATTATCTTTTACACAATCCGGTTTTGGACAGATAATGGTTAAGGATATTGTCTGTAACGCAGAAACTGTGGGATTGTACGAGAAATATGAATTGCAGTTTGAGATAATCAATGCAGTTTATGACAATCCATTCAATCCGAATCAGATTGATGTAAGCAGTACATTTGTTTCTCCAGAAAGCGATACGATAAAAACCTGGGGGTTTTGGGATGGATACCATTGGAAAATAAGGTTTGCACCTGTATCTACAGGTGTTTGGCAATTTTACATTACGGTTCAAGATAGTGTGTCTTTCTATTCCACCGCATATGACTCGATGAATGTTATTTCTTCATCTAATCCGGGTTTTATTGGAATTTCTGAAGTGAATCGTCATTACTTGGAATATTCTAATGGGGAATGGTTTTACGGAAATGGATTAGCTAAGCCATGGTTTATTTTCGAACACACGCCGTCTTTATTCCAGGACATGGAAGAACACGGCATGAATTCTTTAGTGGTTTGGATGCCAAGCTGGGAAAGTTTACTTGTTAGAGATTATTATGACAAATACGATTTGGGGCGAACAATAATAATAGAAAACGTAGTCGAAGCTGCTGAAGCTCACGGTATTCAGTTAATTTTCACTATTTGGAATCATGACGAACTTCGTGGAGAGGGGCATCCATGGACTGTTCGACCCTATTATGATGCTTACAATGCGTTTAGACATATTGCTTTTCCTGCGGATTCATTTTTTGTTAATGACAGCAGTTGGTATTATCAGAAGAATCTTTACCGGTATATAATTGCCCGATGGGGATACAGTGCTTCGAT
>JAHIOG010000069.1 GCA_018895675.1 bacterium | reverse complement strand
TTCCCGCCCTGGCGGGACTCGCTAACCGGGCTGCGCTACACCCCGAAAATATCAGTTTTAAAATAATTGGTGTGTTTAGCGACCGGTTTTACCAATGGATGGATATGCGACTTTCCCGCCCTGGCGGGACTCGCTAACCGGACAACATTACACCCCGTTTTCGTGTAAAATTTTGTTATCAAACAACATTTTTTAGTGAAATCCACGACTTTCCCGTTAAGAATCGGAGGGTTGCCTGCCCGACTTGTCAGGCGGATACCACATCACATACGAATAATTCACCTTTCTGAAAGCGTGCAAAGTTATTTTACCATAGAGATAAAGTCAAGTCTAAAAAGAGACACTGCTTCGAAGCATGTAATTTCTTGTGGAAGCATAAAAAATGGCTCACCTTAGGAAAGAACAAAAAGAAAGAGGTGAGCCATGGAAACAATTAGTTTACAAATCAATGTAGGATTGGGGTTTGACAATTTCAATAGTTTTGAGAGTTTTTTAATCAGTTCGGTGCGTCAAGGAATAATGCAAGAGATCAAAGGATATTTAAAGGCATTGGATGAAGAACTGAGTTGTCAGTTTGAGCTGGAACATCCGGATTATTATTATCATGGTCAAGTTACTCGGGCCATACGATTTTATTACGGGGAAATACAAATAAAGCGTCGTCGTTATCGCTGTAAAGGTAAAAAGGATATTTATCCGTTGGATCTGTTTTTGCCTTTGGGGATACTGAGCGAGAAAGTAACGGAGATAGCGATTGAATTAAGCACGGAGATACCCTATGCCCGTAGTAGTCGATTACTCCAAGAGATTTTAGGTGTTAAGGTCAGTGGCAAAGGGATCTGGCATTCCGGCAGCCGCCGGACGGAAAGGACTGGAAGAGCGTGTTATTCATGAAGCGGAACGTAATCGGATATTTGAAGAGGCACGGGATTCATATCCTCAGGACTGGCAGCATAGCGACAAGCCGCGACTGCCGGTCTATGTTGAGTTGGATGGTACGATGGTAGCCAGTCGGCAATCAGGCGAGGAACGGTTTGAAGTCAAGAGTGGGATCATGTCCGGCAGTTGCCGGATTCGCCAGATCGGTAAAAACCGTTGTCGGTTAATGGACAAGGTGGTTTATTCTTCTGCAGATAACAGTGTTGTATTCAGTGAGCGGTTTTATGCCTTTTGTCGAAAACGCGGCCTGCCGAATAGTGGAAAGAAGATATTTTTAAGTGATGGCGCCGGGTGGTTACGAACAAGCGCCGAATATGTCTTTCCTCAGGCCGAGAAACGCCTGGATTTGTATCACCTGAAGAAAGCCTGCAGCAAAGTATTGAATGATGACGAAATGGATATTATAAACCAGACTATTTATAATCAATCTTCCGAAAGATTGATCGAGACAATCCACAGTATGCTTCAATCAAAGAATCTGACGATCAAGGAACAGACCGATTTACTGAACTATCTTTCTCAGAATCAAGACAGTATGAATTATTCCAGTGATAATCGTAATGGATCGGGAGGCATTGAGAAGAATATTGGCATTCATGTCGGTAGACGATGCAAAAAACAAGGTATGAGCTGGAGTCATGAGGGCATCAACAATTTGTTGGCACTGAGAAGTAAAAAACTGAATCAGTTGTGGAGTGAAACATCAAATAAATATGAAAACTACAGGTGAGCCCACAAACTTTTACTTGCTTCCCCAACATGACATTTAACTTGTAAAAAACATTTAAATTTCTAAAATCAATAAACCGTAACTACAGTATAAATGTACGAATTTTTAATGACTTTTATGTTAATTTAATCACAAAATGTCAAGTTCTGAATATTTTATAAAATTGATTTAGCCAGCTACGGTCTAAGCAATTACCATCTCCTTTTTAAAACAATGTTGGCTAAATCATTCATTCTCGGATATTTTTTACCCGGTGACTATTCTTTGGTCCATTCCATTGAAATGATGTTCTTTGATTTTACAAACACATTTCTTGTAATTATCAATGCCCCTCCTCATTTTCCAATTTTATCATTTTAAAATGACTGCCTGTTTCATCCACAATTTTACGGTACCATGACTTTGGATATCCCGGATGTTGGACCTTGCCCAATTCATCTTTTACATTTCCATCGAGATATTTGTAAATCAGGAATTCAC
>JAHIOG010000664.1 GCA_018895675.1 bacterium | reverse complement strand
GGGTGGAATATGCACCAGGTTGTCAAGAGTCATGTTACCACCAACAATCCCGCCAGCTTGGGGCGTGATCATTTTTCCCGCATCTCCAGTTTTAGAAAGTGCGCGTACTTTTTCCAGCATTTCCGGTTTTACGGGAATCCAATTTATTTCGCTGGTAGAGAGACCTTCAGTCTGAGCAAGATTCAAATCTTGGTTTGTGGGCCCGGCGATTTCGTTGGTTTCACAGCTCGACAGAGCAAGCAGCAGCACCGCGCAAAATAGTCCAAGAGCCAATTTAATTGTTGTTGATTTCATTTTCCGATCCTCCTTATAATTTTCAAATGCAAACCCAAATTAGGCAAAACACATACCATTATATATGAGGGATGTCACAAACTAGTAAAAGTGTTCACATAAAAAATCCTGTAAATACATGCTATATATCTGTTATTTGGTTATTTAACCGTGGTTTTTATTAAAATAGCGGTTTGTGACACTTGTCACAATATTAAAGAAATAATCGTCTGTATAAATTTAGGTCTGTTGTGTTAAAATGTTTATTTCAACCGTTTTGGTTGATATGCCCCATTATCTGAGGGGAGTTAGTGTTTGATTTTATATTTTTTAAGGCGGTATTTCAGGGTTTCCCGGGACAGTCCCAGCAGCTTGGCGGCTTTTGTCTGATTGTGTTTGGCTTTGTGAAGTGCCTGGACAATCAGGGATCGTTCAAGATCATATAACGACACACCCTGATCGCCGATTTTTATTTTATCGATATCGTCGTCTTTTTTAATGCTGCTTTCAGTCAGAGTGACGGTTTCACCATATAACATATCGCCATGTTCAAAAAGAACGGCACGCTCAATTATGTTTTTCAGCTCCCTGACATTTCCGGGCCAGCTGTGGTTAATCAAGCGGTCTTTCAGCTGGTCGGATATTCCGCTGACGTTCTTTTTAAATTCAACATTATAGATTTTCAGATAATGTTCTGCCAGAAGAATCACATCCTCTTTCCGTTTACGTAGAGGGGGGAGTGTAATTGATGCAACATTCAGTCGGTAATAAAGATCTTCACGGAAAGAACCCTCTGAAATGCACTTTTCTATATCTCTTGACGATGCGCTGATGATGCGGGTATCGATATTAATTTCCTTTGTGCCGCCGACTCTTCTGAAGGTTTGCTTCTCAAGAACTTTTAAAATTTTTGCCTGTAAACTGGGCGCCATATCACCGATTTCATCGAAGAAAAAAGAACCGTGATGAGCAAGTTCCAGCAGACCCTTTTTTCGATGGGCGGCGTTTGTAAATGCTCCCGCTTCATATCCAAACAGTTCAGCTTCTAAGAGCGTTTCCTGGAATGCGGAACAATTGATTTCAATAAATGGTTTATTCCCTCTTTCGCTTTTATAATGAATAGCGCGGGCAACCAACTCTTTTCCCGTGCCGGTTTCTCCTCGAATTAACACCGTTGTTTTTGGTGAATTGGCAACCTGCCGGATGAAACGGAAAACTTCTTTGATCGGTTCGCTGTTTCCGATAATATCGCCGAAACCGAAGATGACGTCTTTCTGCTTTTGAAAATAGGCAAGTTGATCTTCTATTTGTTGTTCTTCAACGATTTTATCGACGATTAATGAGATTTCATCGAGATTAAAGGGTTTGCGAATGTAATCTTTGGCGCCCAGCTTCATTGCCTGAACGGAAGTATCGACATTTGCATAACCGGTTATGACGACGACGGGAATATTGTATTTCAGATTCCGCAGCCGTTCTAAAAAAGCAATGCCGTCCATGCCGGGTAATTTTATATCCAGAAAAATCAAATCCGTATCTTCATTCTTCAGGTATTTCAGAGCCTCTTCAGCAGAAATGAGAGTTGTTACATCGTGTCCGGCTGGAGACAATAAATCCCGGAAAGTGTTGCGAATATATTTGTCGTCGTCGATAACTAAAATTGAGGCCATAACCATCTTTGCTTTTGCGAGGGAAATTTACACTCTAATTTTTGAATATACAACTCCTCGGATTAAAAGTAATTATGTCGTCAGTTAGATAATCGTTGCTTGAGCAAATTGAAACAGACCGAAACAAGCTCTTCAATTTGATCCACCTGGAAAGGTTTCGCTATTACCCGGTCAATACCGCAGGACGCTATACGTTCCGGGTCGAGCTGGGTACCCCATCCGGTTATCATTACAACAATAGATTTTGGATCTCTGGCTTTAATCTCTTTTGAAAGGTCCCAGCCGGACATC
>JAHIOG010000663.1 GCA_018895675.1 bacterium | reverse complement strand
GAGTTAAGGGCGATAGTGATCCGACTTAACTCAAGCCTGCCGGCAAAGTTTGGAAATCGCTTTATGTTCTTTGATATGGCAGGCTTAAGTCATGTCTCGGAATGCAATCTTATGGTTGATTCCCCCGGCAATCAGAAGCTGAGATACATTGTCGGAATTTTAGAGAGCCTTGTAAAGCGCGGATTCCGGAATTAATTTGATTATTTCTATAACGCTCAAATTAAACTAAAGAGACTTTATCCGACTTTACAAAATTGACAAGACAACACATTACCTCAATCCAAATATCCTTTCTAAAATTGATGTAAAAATGCCGCCCTTATCTAAATTAATGGGATATGGGACGCAATTTACGATTAAACATTGATATTATCTGTCTGGTTCTGTTTCTCGCATTCGGAGTCCGAACCATTAATACTAAAGATAGATCCCAAAACCCTGTAGAAATAATCGATCTCGGTATTTTAGGCGAGTTCGATACCCGTCAATATATAAATCATGCTCCCAAATTTCAATGGTCTCTATCGGATACCTCCGGGAATCTGCAGATGGAAATGATTATTTCTCAACTTGGCGATAGCGGGGATTCCATCCTGTGGCGTTCGGGTACTCAAGAATATGGCGGCAATCGGTTTCATTTTATCAGTCTTGGCGCTTTACTTGACGGCAATACATACTTATTCTCAATTCAGCTTGTTTCGCCGGATTCGGGTTGGTCCGTTGAAGAATCAATATCTTTCACGATGAACACAGCACCGACGACGCCACAAATTGGTTTGTAAAAGCCACCGGTTTTTGAAAGTATCCACTTTTCTTTCCCGATCGTACAATCCGACGATCTCCAAATCCCGTCATCCAACCTTTATTATCATTTCCAAATCACCGGAGATTCATCCGGCAACGATCTGCAATTAGACACATTGCTATCGGCATCGATTATCCAAACCAATCAAAACCTTATACCTGTTACGATTATCCTTCCGGACAATTCTACTTTCTACGCCAGAGTTCGTTCGAATGATGATGTTGAATATTCCCCGTGGAGCAAAGCACAACCGTTCCACATCAATAGAATTAAAGATATCTCTGATAAATTCGATTTAGTCTCCCCCGTTAGCGGGGATACATTATTTGAGATCCCGACTCTAACGTGGCGTCCCGCCATCGACCCCTCATTCAAATATCTCGTCAAAACCACCCAAACGTCCCCACAATTTACAAAACTCTCCCCGGGAGACTTTGAAAACCATCGCACATATCATTGGAGGGTAATAGCAATAGACCACGGAAGTCTGAAACGAACCAGCAATCAAAGCGGATCGTTCACGCTTAACCTGGGAAACCTGCCGCCTCCAGTTCCCGTTATAATCTCTCCCCGGAAAGGGCAAATTCTTAGCCCTGAGCAATATATTATCTGGCAATTTGAAGACGATCCTGATGAAGCCGACCGGATATCCTTCGATGTAATTATTTTAAATCATGAAACAAAAGAGCTGGTATTTATCGAACACCTCTCGGACACTCTTGTCGACATGTCAAGATTCAGGTTTGCGTCTGATTTCAGTATCGGCTGCAATAATCTCGTTCGCTATCAGCTGCATCGTATTGATCATAAAAAACTGATTGACGGACACTATTATGATGTTCAACTAAGTGTCTTTGATAATTGGGGGGGCGAGGTGTCAACCCATGAAAGTGCCTACTTCCGGTATGATGATAACATAAACAAACCGCCCCAACAACCGCTGTCCGGTTTCTTCCCCGATTCAGCCATTGTAAAAACGCAACACCCGGTAATTCGCTGGCACGCAGCTTCTGATCCTGATGTATCCGACCAGCTGCGCTATCGGGTTCAAATCAGTCAAAACCGTTCCTTTAGCGGAACAAAATTTATCTTACAGGACAGCCCCTACGACCACACCCGGATCCGTCTGAAGACTGCATTGCTCGAAAACGCTCAATATTACTGGCGCGTCCAGTCGATAGATCTTGAAGAAAGCAAATCCTCCTGGTCGAATATCCACACATTCTGGATTAACCGATATAACGAACCCCCGGCGGGCCCTGTGAAATTGATTTTACCGCGTCAGGGCAATAGATTCTCATGGGGCGCTTTCAACGTGGTCAACCATAAATTCATTTATAACCAATCAGATACAGGAACAACCTTTTCCTGTCACCGCCGGCTTTCTTCCGAAAGACTCAATGATTGTAGAGACACCGACGCCTCTAATCAGCTGGACGCCAACTACCGACCCCGATCCCGAGCAATCCGACAGAGACATTTATTATATTCTCCGGTATTTTCTGACAGAAAAACCCAAGAAACATTACTATAGTCCTGGTGATTTAGGTGTACCCGGCATACAGCTGCCCCACTTGAAAGAAGACGTTTACTATGGCTACCAGATTGCAGCGGTAGATCCGGACGGGAAAAAATCCGACTGGTCAACTATTCAATATTTTGGGGTAAATGCCTCTAATAATCCGCCCAAATATTTCCAGCTATTATCGCCCCATTTTTATGAAGATTCCGTCAGAACTGACGCTCAATTCATGTGGCAGACAAGCACCGATAAAGACCTGGCAAGTGAACTAAAATACATTCTGTTCTACGGCACGGACAGTCTTTTTCAAACAAAAACAAATGAAATCGTGCTGTCTTCCGGGGACAGCGCCATTGCATCATATTCTCCAATGGGACCTCTCGAACGGCAAACGAAATATTTTTGGAAAGTCGCGGCTGTTGATAACAGTGGAAAGGAAACCTGGGCTTCCAACAGCGACCAAAACCCGTTTGTATTTACGACAATCGGATATAGAAGACATTACGATGAATCCGCGCCAACGAATTATATCCTCCATCAGAACTATCCAAACCCGTTCAACCGCATTACAACTATTCGGTATGAGGTGTCAGAATTCGGACCCGTAGATGTGACAATCTACGACATTCTTGGAAAACGCATCAAAACGATTGCGTCGGGTGACCATTCTCCTGGTGTTTATGAGGCCCTGTGGGACGGCGCTGACTCATATGGTGTTTCTGTTCCCGGAGGCATGTATTTATGCCGCATGAATGCCCGCAACTATACAGCCCATAAAAAAGTACTTCTGATGAAATAATCCAATCAGCTGTATTGTCCCTGAAGCTCTTCCAAGAAACCGATGTAGGAAGTGGGCAGCGACCAATATTGTGCTTGTTCAATAATAAAATCAATGAGTGATTGGCTATACGACGGTCGATCGCCAACATCGGTAATATATAAAAACGCCTTGGCACTGCGTCCATCTAAAAAATTGACGTGTTTGCTGACTTTCTTAAATGTGCCGAGAGTTTCAACTTCTTTCTTGTCAAGCAGGTGAATGTCTCTCGTCGAAAGACACCACACAATGCCCCATATCGAATGGGAGCCATCTTCTGTAATAGTAATTTTGCCCTGCGAGTTGAATGTAAGGCGCTGCCTTTTTAGTTCAGCAACCCCTTCGAAAGAAACTCCTGGACATATCTCGCGAACAATATCTTCGTTCATATTATCGGCATAGGCAAAATACAACCGGGTGTTCGTCATGCCACCCCCTCCAAAAAAAATTAATCCCCATTTCAAAATCGTGCCGTAAAAATATTAACAATAAACACCTAAATGCAAGTTTATTGTCACAAATTTTATTTTATGTGAAAATATTGGACTTGTTTGGTTTAGAGAGACACGCTTTCCCGGAATCAGAAACAGAGGATCTGTTGTAGGAAAAATATTTTTTTCACGAATACGATTTCCGATTAGCTGGGAATTATTATCCCTATCTGGGGACTGTATATCACGCTTACTTTTCTTTTATCTATCTGTTTTATAACATTGTTCGGGAATTTGCTTTTTAGAAAGATGTTGGTAAAATAATAAATTTCTTTGTTATATTATTAATTTCCACAGTTTAATTTTATTTTTATATCTAACGCTGTGGCTAAGCTGCCCGAAGGTTGCGGCGCACAGGACGTTCGGAATTTCAAAATAACTGATGCGGTGCTCTGAACATTCAAATTTGCACTGAGCCCTTCGGGTCAGCTTAAGCCACTTGTTATGCCGTCACCCTATGAACAGGGTAATTATCCGCTGTTAAGTCAAGTTGCGAGCCCGCTTCTTTTACATTACATTACTTGCAACAAACCTTTTTTACGGATCCTTTGTAGGTGCAACAGCTTATCTTTCCCCGAGGTTTTAAATACTCGCAATCCTTACAATTCTCGGGAAAATTTAGCTTTTTGCCCGTGAGTTTACAAAGACGTTCGGCCATGGTTCTTCACCTCCTTTCATTTTTTATGATTAAGGTTTAATTGCTGTGAACTTAATGCTGACTACTTTACCTTGAACTGCTTCAATATCTTTTTCATCAGGTTTAGGTGCAAATTCCTCTCCCGGACAAGCAGACATCGCCATCAATTCTTCCGGGGTCAGGAAGTAACGCTTTACTATCTCAATTTGCCTAAAACCGGCTCGCTTTACTATTTCAAGATAATCTTTCTCCGCAATAGCCCCTACTACTACTCCTGACCATATTGATTCAAAGCGTGCTTTTAGCTTCGGGCAGAGCTTTTCTGAAAAAACAATATCTGAAATGGCTATTCTTCCCTGAGGTTTCAAGATACGAAGGGTTTCCTTATAAGCCGCATTTTTGTTAG
>JAHIOG010000662.1 GCA_018895675.1 bacterium | reverse complement strand
CAGCGATTTACAACCGGCATCATTAATCTCTAAAAATTCATGGTCCCTGGAAATCGCTGGGATTATCACGAGCTGAGATCATCGGAAAGAAATGTTTTGAACTAGTTCACGGTTTGAATTCACCTTTAAAAGCTTGTCCTTGTACATTAGTATCCTATACCAAAAAGGCGGAATATAATGAAATTATGGAGAATGGAAGACATTTCCTGCTTTCAGCCTGGCCTATCTCTGATGAGGATAATGAGGTACGAGCATTTAGTCATGTAATAAAAGACATCACAGACCGCAAGCAGGCGGAGGAAGAACTGCGTCTGACCAGTGAAATATTTATGAACATGGCTGAAGGGGTTTACCTTATTGGAATGGATGACGGAATCATCAAATATGCCAATTCCAGATTCGAAAATATGTTTGGCTATAAACCCGGGGAGCTGCTGGGGAAAAATGTTAGCATAGTCAATGCACCGACGGACATGACTCCGGAAGAAACAAAAAGATCTATTATGGATATCTTAAGAAAAACAGGGGAATGGCACGGTGAGACCAAAAATATCAAAAAAGACGGGACTTTTTTTTGGTGCTATGGCAACGTGTCTTTGTTCGATAGCGCCTTGTACGGGCGCGTCATTATTTCTGTGCACACCGACATCACCGACCGCAAGCGGTCGGAGGAAGAAGCTCGAAAGATGCATCAAAGTTTAGTTAAAGCTCATAGAAAATTACAACAGGCATACGAAGGCGAGAAACAGCTTAGGGACAAATTAGTACAATCCGAGAAGCTGGCGTCTTTGGGTCAGATGGGCGCCAAGATAGCTCATGAGATCAATAATCCGCTTACAGTCATTAGCGGCAGGGCGCAGCTATACCTGATGGAAGACTTAGATGAACGATTAAAAAAGACCTTTGAATTAATTATTCGGGAAACAAAGCGAATTGAAAACATCACTTCTGCTTATAGGAATCTTTCCAGACCGGTATTGCCGAAACAGGAGTTGCTGGATCTGAATGCAGTTCTTGAAGAAAGCGTAGAGAATCTGATTAACACCGGGGAAATTAAACATTATAAAATACAGAGGAATTTCTATCCCGATCTTCCGCAAGTGATTGGAGACTCTAACCGTTTGATCCAGGTTTTTCGCAATCTCATCGTAAATGCTTCACACGCCATGGCCGACTGTGAAGAAAAAACCCTCACACTTCGATCCTCTGTTTCAAAGGATGGTAAATTTGCCGAGCTTTCTATTCAGGATACGGGCACCGGAATTGAAAAGGACAAACTTGATAAGATATTTGAAGTTTATTATACAACAAAAGCAGATGGATTGGGAACCGGACTGGGACTGGTCGTGGTGAAAGATATTGTAGAAAAGCAGCACAAGGGCAGAGTGTCAGTCGAATCGGAACTTGGCAAAGGGACGACTTTTACGGTTCAGCTGCCTTTCAAGACTAAGAGGAAGCGGAAAAAAATATTAATAGCCGATGATGAGGCCTATATCAGGGAACTCTTTATGACCTTTTTCGAGGAAAAGGGATTAGAGGTCTTTACAGCCACAAATGGAATTGAAGCGCTGGATAATTATGAAAGGATTCAACCGGATATTGTCTTATCCGACATTGAGATGCCGGTTATGAATGGATTTGAACTGGCTAAGGAAATAAAGTTAATAAAGCCCGAACAGAGAATAGTTCTTATGACCGGCTTTTATTATGAGCATACTGTCAAAGAGCAGCTAAAAAAAGCCAATATCCCGTTTTTCACCAAACCTGCCGATCTTAATGATGTATGGAAAATAGTAAGTGAAGAGGAATGATTTTTGATTGCAGATTGCAGATTGCGGAGTGCAGATTTCAGATTGCGGAGCGCGGATTGAAATTCCGAAATCAAAAATCCGAAATCCGAAATGGAATATCCGAAATGGAATATTCGAAATGAGAAATGAGTTAGGATGACTAAAGATGAAATAAAGAAAAGAACAAAAAAGTTTGCCCTTAGAATTATTAAATTAGTGGAATCATTACCGAAAGGAAAGATAACTGATGTAATTGGAAGACAATTATTAAGAGCAGGAACCTCAGTAGGTGCAAATTACCGTGCCGCTTGCCGGGGACGATCTAAGGCTGATTTTATCTCAAAGTTGGGAATAGTCGAAGAAGAAGCAGACGAAAGCATTTATTGGATGGAATTGCTCATAGAAGGAAAAATCATAAAATATGCCCAACTAGAATCATTATTGAAAGAAGCGGATGAAATCCTGGCGATTACAGTCTCATCAATTAACACTGCCAGGAAAAACAGATAAACTTTTGATTTCAGATTGCGGAGTGCGGATTGCGGAGTGCAGATTTCAGATTGCGGAGTGCGGTTTTCAGATTGCGGAGTGTGGAATGCGGATTGAAATTCCGAAATCCGAAATCTAAAATCCGAAATGGAATATCCGAAATCCAGGAAATGATCTGGAGTTTTTGAAGGAGCCCTATTCAATTCAGGATTTACTGAATTCACTTGTAAAAGTGTTAAAAAATTAATTTTTTATCTGGTAAAACTAAAATATCTAATTTTCCTTTTGCATTTTAACCAAAAGATTCTATTTTAAATACAAGGGAATTTTTGGACTTATCTGAGATTTATCGGTAAAATGAATTAGCAATTATGCATTAAAGGTTTTGAAATATTTGGGATTGAGTTCATTCACTTTACGATACTTAATTGAAATGACGGATTACTTAAAATCTTTAATTTTAGGTGGTATTTTCCCCATTTAATAAAGGAAGATTTTGTTAAAATTTTCTAAAAACGATTTTTGTTACCAACTCCAAAATATTTAAGGAGGAATCATTGAAGGAAATTAACGTTTCAGAGATTATCCCTGTAGTGAGAAAATTGTGCATTGATACAAACTATTATGCCAGTGAAGATGTGGTTATCAAGATTAAAGAATTCCTGGAAAAGGAGGTATCTCCCACAGGGAGAGATATTTTGCAATTGATCCTGGAAAACCATAAAATGGCGGCAGAGGAACTGATGCCGATGTGCCAGGATACAGGCGTTGCAGTTGTGTTTGTCGAACTTGGACAGGATGTTCATCTGGTCGGCGGTGATTTCTATGAGGCAATTAATGAAGGCGTTCGTCAGGGGTATGTTGACGGATATCTTCGGAAATCAATAGTTGAAGATCCTGTGATTGAAAGAAAAAATACCAGGGATAACACACCGGCTATAATTTATACGGATATTGTACCCGGCGATTCGTTGAAAATAACTGTTGCGGCAAAAGGTGGGGGGGCAGAAAATATGAGCGAAGTGAAAATGATGAAAGCAGCCGATGGTATCGAAGGTGTAAAGGACTTTGTTGTGGACAGGATTAAAAGGTCAGGCGGAAATCCCTGTCCTCCGGTCGTGGTTGGTGTTGGGATTGGCGGCAGCTTTGAACAATGTGCATTATTAGCGAAAAAATCATTATTGAGACCGATAACCGAAAAAAATCCTGATCCGGTCTGGGCCGCAGTAGAGGAAGAAATCCTGGAAAGAATCAACAAACTCGGTATTGGGCCCCAGGGACTTGGAGGAAGGACTACGGCTCTGGCTGTCAGTATTTTGCAGATGCCCTGTCATATTGCATCAATGCCGGTCGCTGTCAATGTAAATTGTCATTGTCATCGTCACGAAAGTGTGGTCATTGAGTAGAAATGCTTGTCCGGCGAAGTCGCTTGATCAGCACAATCATTATTCAACGTGATGATGTTGAAAGCAAAGAGGTCGGGCTGGGAGGATTTGTAACAGTGATTTTTCAGATCATTAGAATTATTTTTAAAATTAAAATTTTAATCTAAATAACAGATGGAGTATATTATGGCTAATGAAATACATCTTAGAACACCTTTAAAAACTGAAGATTTGGAAAAATTAAAAGTCGGTGATAAAGTATTGTTAACCGGGAAAGTTTATACTGCCAGGGATGCAGCTCATAAAAGGCTTGTGGAACTTGTGGAAGCCGGAAAGCAACTGCCTTTTGATATCGAAGGCGCGGCGATCTATTTTGTAGGACCGTCTCCCGCTCGTCCCGGAAAACCAATTGGTTCTGCAGGACCAACGACATCCTACAGGATGGATCCCTACTCGCCGGCACTTCTGGATGTTGGTCTTAAAGCGATGATCGGAAAGGGGCCGAGAGGACCGAAAGTAATTGATTCAATGGTGAAAAATAAAGCTGTTTATCTGGCTTCAATCGGAGGTGCAGCGGTCGTAACAGCTCAGTCGGTAAAATCCTGCAAAATTATTGCTTATGAAGACCTGGGTGCGGAAGCAATCAGGGAACTGGAAGTAGAAGAATTTCCGGCATTTGTGGCAAATGATACAAAAGGTAATGATATTTTTCAACTTGGTGTTGAAAAGTATCGTCGATAAAAATATCTGGAATCGTGCTTAGATCTTTGATAGTGGAGAATAGGCAGAAATGCTAACTCCCAAATGAATTCGGGGTGATTAGGTTTGAGTTCAGTATCCACTCATTAAAATGAGTGGTTAACCTTTGAAAGGAACGATGATTTTTTTAACGTGTAAAAGGTTAACCGCCGGCTTTAGCCGGTGGGTCAAGACAACGCACCAGCTCCCGACTTTAGTCGGTGGATGCACCGAATCCGTCAAAAGCCGGACAAGTGAATTCTCCAAGGGGACAGGCGGTTTTAGGTGTAGTATGCTATCACCCATTCACTTCCGTCTCCTCCCGATGAATCGGGATACGCCGGATAAAAAAGTGAATGGTTAACGTCTGAGATGAGATTATGGAAAATTTTACGGATAAAATGATAAATATATTATGAAGTTGGAGGGGAGCGTCATATGAGCGAACTTGATAAGCTTCGTAGTGAAGCTTTTGAGTTTGAAATGCAGGGGAAAATCGGGAAAGCGATTGATAAGCTGAATGAGATTTTGCAAGCCGGCTCCGACCAATATGACCTGCGTGTAAAATTGGGTGAATTG
>JAHIOG010000661.1 GCA_018895675.1 bacterium | reverse complement strand
CAGAGGAGATACTAAATAAAATCGATGAAAACATGGTAATCGATCAGGCAATATCAACATCGAAAATGGTTATTCACGGCAGAATCGGCGACCGGACGATTGAATCAAAAAGCTGGTCAAAAGGAAATGATCTGGCAATGGTTGAATATCTTTCGCCACCGCGCGAAGCTGGCACAAAAATGCTGAAAACTGCGGATAAGCTCTGGATATACACCCCTGAGCCGACAGACCGTATAATCACAATTTCCGGACATCTTCTGCGACAATCAGTAATGGGCTCGGACCTGTCTTATGAAGATATAACCGACAACTCCAGCATGATAGAATGCTATAATGCAGAGATTCTGGGGACAGAAACCATTCGCGACCGGGAGTGTTGGATTTTGGAACTTACCGCGAAAAGAGACGATGTTTCTTATTATTCCAGAAAAATCTGGGTAGATACCGAGCGATTGCTGCCGCTAAAAGAAGAACGCTTTGCCAAGAGTGGTAAACTGCTGAAAAAGACCGAAATACATGAGGTTTTTCAGCAGGACGGACGCTGGTTCCCGAAACACATGACCTTCAAGGATATGCTGTCACGGGGTAAAGGCACCGAATATATCATAGATTCCATCGATTTCAATGTGGATATACCGGACTACCAGTTTACCAAGGCGGCGCTGCGGAGATAACATCAGCCACAAATGGAAACAGATTTTTATTCAACATATAACCTTCCGAAAGTTGGGAACCTTCGGAAGCTCTGTTTTTACTTGAAAGGGAATTAACTCCTGACAGAGCTGATGAGCCGGCTCTTTTTTTACTCCCTTTTACTTGATTTAGTTATTATAATTTACTTGAACTCGCAAAAACATCTCTTTTTTTTAAAAAATGTAGAAAATACAGTTGCACTCTACCTGTAAAATCAATAATATCATTCAGAATGCGAACATCAAAGAGTAACCCCGAAGGCTCACAGAAAATCGCTCATGGCTAAGCCGAGTCGAGAATATATTTACGGGATTAATCCCGCGTTTGAAGTGGTACGCGCCGGAAAACGACAGGTGTATGAAGCATACCTGAACCAGGCAGCGGCTCGACAGCCGCGGATCTGTAAGCTCTCACAGTATCTGGAGAAGATGGATATCCCAATTCAGTGGGTAGATAAACGACGATTGATGGATCTCTCAGGCAGTAGGGACCATCAAGGTGTTATTCTGAAAACCAAGCCCTATCCATATCAGCTGTCGGATACATTGTGGGGCCGACCACGTCTATTGCTCCTGGACAATATGGAGGATCCGCATAATGTCGGGGCTATTCTGCGCAGCGCGGAGATCTTCGGGTTCAATACCATATTGTTGTCCAGGAAAGGAGTTCCCGATATCTATCCATCTGTAGTGAAGGTGTCTGCCGGTGCGACGGAATTTCTTGATATCGCCAAGGATGCATCCGCGAACTCTTATGTGCGCACTGCGCAGGATGAGGGATATCAGGTGGTGGTCCTTGATGCGAACGGCACGGTGGACATTCGAACTGTTCGCCCACAACTCTCTGATAAAGTTCTCATAGTGATAGGTGGTGAAGACAGATCTGTCGGACAGTTCATACTCAATACCGCCGACCTGGTTGTTTCAATCGGTCAGCGGGGGCGGATCAACTCTTTGAATGCGTCTGTTGCGGCTGGTATTTTCCTGTTCGCCCTGCACGCCGAACCATAACGCAGAGCATATTTGTGTCTATAATCGATTATGCGAATCAAAAATATATGGAATTACTTCTATTAGCGGTATATTTTCAGAATATTAATAACTTATGACCGAAAAACATATAACAATGATTGAAAAGGAGAAGAAGAATGGCTACAGGAACAGTAAAATGGTTTAGTGAGAAAAAAGGCTATGGCTTTATTGAAAAGGAAGGTGGTGGAGACGTTTTCGTTCATCATACAGCTATCAACATGGCCGGGTTTAAGATACTTCATGACGGTGACAAGGTTACGTTTGAAATAGAAGAAGGTCCCAAAGGACCTACAGCAGTCAAAGTAGAAAAAATGTAATTTATTGCAACAAAACGAGATTGAATTGACACCGTACTTATAGAAGGGGAAGTGGGACAGATGTCTCCTTTGTGATCCTTTTCTTAATCAGAATAAATCTTTGCGAAAGATCACTTTGGACAACGTGAAAGATTCTGTTATATATCGGGGACTTCCATCAGATAACTTTCGCAAAGTTTTTCCCCGAAAATATTAACCGCCGGCTTTAGCCGATGGAATATTTAACCGGTACACTTACTCAGAATAAATCTTTGCGAAAGGTCACTTTGGACAACGTGAAAGATTCTGTTATATATCGGGGACTTCTATCAGATAACTTTCGCAAAGTTGTTAGAAATAACAATAAAACCCATTTTCAATCCGGCAGCCGCCGGATCAAATGGGTTTTCAGTATTATAAGGCTGTGTTCATAATAATGGATTTTGCTTATTAGTCCTGTTTGAATAAAGAATAAAAAAGACGCCGGAAGAAATCAACAGAATCATTACAATTATGATAAGCAGTGGAATCGAATCCTCGCCTGTAAGCCAACCAAAATGTTCCCGGAATTCAGGGTAAGAAATGATCATCAAAGCCAAACCATTATTGAGGCTATGACCGATGATGGAAAGATAAACAGAACCGGTCTTGTAAACAATGAATGTGAGATATAGACCAATAATGGCAGTAGGAAGAATTCGGAAAATGTGCAT
>JAHIOG010000660.1 GCA_018895675.1 bacterium | reverse complement strand
GTAGTTGCGGTTATATTAAACCGTTTATTCGTATTTTTCCACTCAAGCGACCTATCCAGTAATTTTATAGGTACTCTTGAAATTATTCTTACAATAATTGTGGGATTGATTTGGTGTAAAGAATATAAAAAGATAAATAAGCGAAGTCCTTTCCTCGAGAATTTTCCTCAGGGATTTCTGAAGAAAAATGAAATTCAAAAGGTGTCTCCTAAAGATGAATTTTGGATTTGTCCTTCCTGTAATGAAAAGAATAAGGAAATACAAGATGTTTGTAGCAATTGCGGACAGGAAATAGAGACAGCTTGAAAGAGATCCTCCAATTCAATATTGTTATGTATAACAAATCGGCAGGGATATTTCAGGCAGCCAGGGGATGTAATAGCAACTGGACAAAAAACGTCGATCCTAAAAATCAACCCTCATCAATAGGACCTTTTCATTATTTATAGTTTTTCAGAAGCATTTTTATTAATGCCATGTTTTTTCATCCAGTGATGGAAATTTGCCTCGGAAGTTCCATATAGTTTAGCAATAAATTTCTTTGTTGAACCATTAGCAAGCAGCCTTGGTTTAAAGTTCAACCGCTGATCAAGCCAAGAATGTGGGAATTTTTTTTAAAAGTATCCTCTTTTTATTTGATCAGTAGTATACTAATGCTGTGTAGTATTTGTTTTCTCTCAAGGAGTATGAATGAGCTTTTCTGAAAGGTATGGATATAAACCTGTAAGGGAGATTATCCAGATTGAGTCAATGGATGAAGCTTTGAGGAATGGGCTTTGGAATATTCTCAAACTTTATTGTTGGGATCATGCAAGACATTCGACTGGAATGTATGGTGGTTGCTACATTTCAAAGTCATCGAATGAGAAGTTGTACTGTCTCTGTACAAAATTATGGCACAATTATTTTAAACAACCATTAGATCTTCTGGATAGTGATTGGAATGAAGTGTTATCACAGCTTCGTAAACATTTTTTTGATGGCGAGTGGTACGAAGCATATGATTTTCTTGAGTTTGTTGCGCAAAACTATAACGATTATCAATTTCAAAATACATTTTTTAAGGATTGTAATAAGCTTCTTAAAAAGGAAATGTCTGCCTATCATTTTGTTGGTGGTGTTATTGCCAGAATTACGGAAAAAGAAGAAATATATACAATTGAACAGGCATTAAAAAGTAAAGCAGGACCTGTAAAAACGCATATTTATCGTTCATTGGAACTATTATCGGATAGAAATTCACCAGACTATAGAAATTCAATAAAGGAGGCTATTTCTGCGGTCGAGAGTTTAGTTGCTCAGGTTCTTGATGTTGATGGCGGAACACTGGGGCAGTTGATTAAAAAATTAGAAACTAAAATAGAACTTCATCCTGCGTTAAAATCCGCCTTTAGTAACTTATATGGGTATACTTCTGATGAGGGTGGCATAAGGCATGCACTAATGGAAAAAAACAATAACGACTTTTATGATGCAAAATTTATGTTGGTGGTTTGTTCTGCTTTTATAAATTATGTTGAAGGTAAGACTGAGCACAAGTGACTCAATAAATGATAGTGACCTATATTTCCCTGAAAATGTTGACACTTTAATTTGGGATCATAATAGCAACTGGACAAAAAACAACATTAATAGTTTATATCCATTGATGTGTACATCTAGTTTTTGTCCAACAGAGACGGGTCGACCCGTCTCAAACCCTAAATTCTTGCAGCAATTGCTGCAATCGTGCGGAAAGTGCCGAGAAAGCCCGTCCCTATTGGACAAACTCACTTTCTCACTATTTTCTTGTACCACTTATCTACTGCTTTTCTAACCCTGTCCATCTCTGCGTGGTCTATATGCATACCGTAAGGTTCACCGTTAATTCCGCCGGTCTCCTTCATCCATTTTGCCACCTGTTTCAATTTGGGCGGACTCACATTCCCCAGGTATCGTTTTGCATATTCTATCACCTCGGGTGTAAATAAATCCAGTGATGTCAAATGGGTTGTTTTCACTTTAAATCCAAAAACAGGTTCCTGCATTTTATTTCCGATTTCTTCAGCAATATTATATCCCCAGGGGTCATAATCAGTAAGGGCTATTATTTCCACATTAGCTACACCATGTATTTTCAGCGCATCGGCGAAATATTCCATGGACAGGTAGCCAGGCTCTCCACGCGAAGCCAGAGCACTTATCCCATACTTGCTGGCAATCTCCTGGCAAAACCAGAATAACCCTTCTTTCTCGGTGTAGAAAATCAAACGAGGCCTTTTAGTCCCAATGATTCTGAAGCTATCCATTGAATCTTTAAAATCAAATTCACCCTTAAAACGGAAGATTCCTTTCAGAACAAAATCAGTGAAACCTCTTCCCATTTTATCAATGAGGTAAGATTCTCTTCCTGTTCCTCTACCTGGATCCAGCAGTGATAAGTCTAATAGCATTTCCATTTCGCGAAGTGACAGCGTTACAGGTGGACCTTCATCGGTTTCCAGAAGATCGTGATTTTTATAAAAAGGTCTGAGCTCGCGGTACCAGAAAGATCGTAGATTTCCCTTTATCGGTTTAAGCTCTTTGGATTTTATCATCAGAAATGATTGCCAGATAAAGGTTTTTATAAATTCCGAATCGTTAATAGTTGAGATTCCCGGGGTACTTCCACCGGGGAATTGTTCGCGGATCTCTTCAGTGCTCATCTTGCGCATATCATCAGATTCCAGAACGACATTCTTTTTCACCCACCATAATTGCTCGGGGGTTAATTCCTTCAATATTATTTCTTGTATTTCCTGCCAATTCATTTTATCCTCTTAATCAATACTAAATTCCGGTTTGAGTCGGATTAATCCGACCATACTGTTTATCTCAGGAGGTCTTTTCATGTCACAACGAATCATTGCTGATACAGTCTCAAAAGAGTTGGGACTTTCACTCAGGACTGGACGGAAATTTCTTCGCCGGGCCCTGGAACTAATATGTGATGACATTGTATATACTGAAAGAATGGAACTCCGTCATCTGGGTGTCTTTCATGTCACTACCCGTCCACATCAAACTATCAGTCATCCTGTTACCGGGGAGTTAATCTATGTTCCCAGGAAAAAGGTTTCGTACTTCAGAACATCTAAAGTTCTTCGTGAACGTTTGAATCCGGAAGATTAACCTTTGCAGGCAAGTTTTATTCCGAATACTCCGGAATTCGCAATTGAAAACCATTTCTTATCAGCAACCTG
>JAHIOG010000659.1 GCA_018895675.1 bacterium | reverse complement strand
GTCTATATGGATAAATGTCAATACATACCATTGTTTTTTCGTTTTTGTAACAATCCTATCCAGTCCTTTCAGATACAAGCCTGTAAAACTTTTATGCTTCTTTTGAAAATCATCAACAAAAGTAATTCCATCTTGAGTTTCCTTTTCGCTCTGTTCTGAAAATGTGGCAACATTAATAGAAATTTGAATCCTGGAAAGTAAATCACTTTCAGCTATTTTTTGGGCTTCATTTCTATCTTCTGCTTCTCCTTCGCCCCAGATATATGAATTGTCAGATTTTATTTTATCTATTTTGAAGACAACGCTATTTTGGCTATAAAGCAAATTGCATAAGAGTAGAATAATCAAAGATAACGCAATACTATAAATCTTCAGCATAATGTGTTTAAGTATTTCCCAATTTTGACGGTTTCGTAAAAAGACCCGAAGCTGTCATTCTGAGGCAGCCCCGACGAGTCGGGGAAGAATCTCGTCGATAATTGGCTGAGATTCTTTCCCACCGGGGACTTCTTTGAAGCATTCGTACCTCATTCAGAATGACATGATTTGTACTTTTTACGAGACCATCAATTTTAATATTTTTCCATCCTTTAAAGTAGTTCTTATTTATTTTTCAAATCTTTCTTTTGATCTATTATTTTTTGTTTTACGACTTTTTCAGCTTTCTCTTCAATTTTTTCCATAGTTTCTTTACCCTTTTCAATTATTACTTCTTCAATTTCAGTCGAATTCTTTCCTGTCAACGCAAGATAACCAAGATACAACATTAAAACTAATCCTATTACAATTCCAATTTTAGCCAGTTTTTTAAGAAAAGCAAAAAACAGCGAAATGATCAATATTACTGCCGCACCCAAATAAATTGGCTGAGAAACAAGTTTATCAATCAATGCTTCCATACTATCCTCATATTTTTCTTTGTCCGTTAATTAGTCTTTGATATTTCTTAATATACCCTAAAACTGAAGTCAATTAGTCTGTCAATTTTTACAATTCCATCAATCATCATATTTTTTAATCTCGCAATATGAAAGACCAAGGTTCACAGGAAAGGTCACAAAGGACTCGTAGGAGTATCACTTCGTGACAGGCCCTACAGATTAGATGACTTTGTAAACTAAAAGTCCGATCATTAAAATAATAGATATAATAATTAATGAAACACCTATATTTCCCTTCTTTATCTCATCCCATTCATCAATATCTGCAGAAAGCCATGTAAATACTTTTATTGCAAGACCGATACCAAAAGAAAAACCGATAGCAGCTACAATAGCCCAACCTATTGCTCTTAAATACATCATTAAAACATATGACCATGAAAAAGTGTCCATAAATTCCCCCTATGCTTAAAATAAACTTAATTTTTATTCAATCTTTTTGCAAACAACCCATAATGTAATTTAAACGAACAGGATTTTTCATAGATTCACTATCTTTTCAAAATGTAATCCAAATCCGTCTAGCCCTCTCCTGACGAAATAGGATCAGTCGGAAACTGGTTTGGATTGTCGACACAGCGAATAATAGATATCCTCTTTCGCATCGTACCATCTTGCAACAATAATAGAGTTCTTGAGAGTTGTATCGTAAGACTGCCGGAGGATTTTTGACTCTATTATAAATCGATTATCTCTTTGAACGGCATGTATTGATCCCGCTTCGATTTCTATATTTTTACCCAGATCAAAGCGGGCGTATTCGTCGGCGTCTTTCCACGCCCTCACACAGGAAGAGTATTTTCCAACCATTCCAATGCCATAGACAAAATCCTTCGATCCGGGCAGTTCTTTCGTCCACCTGGGTTGAGATCCCCAGGATTTTCCTCCGGTTGACTTTATCGATAACCGGTCGCTGGATGGATGGGATAATAAAACAAAGTAACCATCTTCCGTAGATAATGAATCAAGCACTTTATAGTCCTGCATAATCCGGCTCAGAATTGATTCCTCGTAAAACTGCTCAAAAGTAGGATTTAAAAGTCTTAACCTTCCATCTGCAAATTCTTCCACTTCAAATATCAGGCGTATCTGCTCCTGCTTAGCCATAATTATTAGCGCGTGATTAATTGCTACCTGTTTGGCGAGATTTTTGTCCTGATATTTTCCACAATACCCTACAGATAACATTATCCCGGTAGGGGATTTTGGTATTTCCTCAAACCATGAAGGGATTAACGTCTGGCATAAAGCCTCTGAAATACCCCCTATATGAAAAAGTCCACAAAATTGAAACAAAACTATTGGAAGAATTACAATACTTATTCTTTTCATATCAATGCTTTCAAAATATGAACCAAACTTGAGTCAATTCTTATAAAATCATTTCAACCGGTCAATCCTTGATTTGATATTTAGACTAACTTCCGTAATTAACAATCTTTTGGTGACTTAACTTAAGTTTGGTTGATTTCGAGATTTGTTCAGAATTGCAAAGAAAGGAAATGCCTACCCATCCCGATACATTGTGACGGGCAGGCATTTAAGCACTCTTTTTACTCTCTTACAGCTTCCAGCTTCCCGATTTCTTTCTCAAGATCATCAAAGCTCAGATTAGCTTTAGCCTCATTATAAAGAGACTTCTGTTTTTTAGCCTGGTTCAGAGTTTCCTGAATTAACGGATTCAAGTTATATTCCGCTAAAGAATAAGCATGATACTGACTTCCTTCGGTTTTCATCTCTCTCTTGGTAATACGACAACCGCTAAGTACCGTATTAGCCACTTGCTTGCTGACAGAGGATGTGAATTCCAGCGCCTCAGCATCTTCTCCCAGTCCACTTTGCTGCATGAAGTTTTTCAACATGTTAGAGACCTTCACCTCGATAGCCCGTGCGATTCCGTCTCTTGCACGAGAGTCGGCAGCTTCTTTAGCAAGAGCCATACTCATCTTGGCGGCATCGCCGGCTTCATAAAGTACGTCCTCTGCCTGTGGAGGGTTCAGGTACCACTCAGGAATATCCTGCATTTTTGCTTTTGGCGGGCCTCCGCAATTTACCAGCATCAGAGCCAGTGGAATTAACAGTGCGATTACGATTAACTTCTTCATTTTCTTTCTCCTTTCGATTTATTTAGGTGTTTTCGGCTGTTTGTAAAAAAAGCAACTTCTTTTCTGACATTTTTAAATTTATCATATAACTTTTATTATAACCCGATGCATACAACATTTCACCACGCGGGAATTGGATAAAAATTTCTTTTCTACTTCGACAGACAGGTTCTCTTTGCATCTCACATCATTTTTTTAAAGGAATATCTCTAAATTCAGCTATAAAATCAACACAGTTTATTTGTAAAAGTGTAATATTTTCCGCTCTCTTTGTTATTTTTTCAAAGTAGAGAATGGTTTTAACAGGAACTGTTGATACTAGTTTCATAGCGAGTTGGCCATATCCGCGAAATGTATATTTCTTGTTGGCAATTTTAACCCATGATATTTTATATTCATTTCCTAAATCATCGAAGATTTCTGTATTACCGTATCTTACCGTAAAATTTCGATCATCTTCTTCATTGTTAGTGACTTCAAGGTAAAAGGTAACGTCTCTGTCTAACATTTCGCATTTTTGCAGTTCGATGGTAAAACCATTCTTCTTCACTATCCTGGATAAAGAGGGTTTTTCAATTGGTTTTTCTTTAAGAGTGGGTTTTTCAATAATTTCTTCTTCTATAGGCTGTTCGATAGCGGGAGACTTGATTCTTGAGAAAGGGATATTCTCAGCTTTAGCTAACATTTCAGCAAGCTCTTTTTTGCCGGTCGTTATTTTTTTATAAGAAGCATCAACAGCCTTTTTCTCAAGTTCATGCATCCCTTTTCCTTTTGCCGTCAGGCTGGCAATTTCTTCATTGTCAGATAGATTTACCATTGATAATGATAGTTCAGATATAACCATATATTGTTTCCCGCCATATCCCTCTATTTCTTCGGTGCTAATAAGTTCAACAACACCGTTTAATAAGACATTTGATTCAGGATTAACAATGTGTCCCATTTTTTCAATATCACGGCTCAGACTACGCTCCACCGTGGACAGGGTTTTACCTTTTTCATCTTTTATTTTTACGGCAAAACTAAGTGTTTTCTCTTCGCTTATTTTAAAACGAGCCACGCATTCGGCTTTATTTAAATATTTTCTATAAAGAGCAGGTAGCTTGTATAAATTCGGTCGGGCTATAATTTTTTCCATGGAAGTTCCACTAGAATAGGTTGTCACATAACAGCTGGCTTTTCCATACTGGTCGGTGGTTAGCTTTTCTACAAGATTGCCATCACCATATTTGATGATTAAAGGCATGTTTGGAATAGGCGTAATATCCTCAGGAGCCCCAAGCCTGTAATTGACCTGGAATATAATTGGTTCCGGTAAGGGTTTTCCAACAGTTCCGGTCTGGTTATCACCTGAAATTAAATTAACTTGAACTCCAGCTAGTATTCCTCTGATTTCCGAATTCAAATCACCAAGAGAGATGCTTTCCGTAATAATGTAAGGGGAGTAGGCAATTGCATCATAGAATGCCTTTTTTGTATAAAATGGTGTTATTAACTCTTGTGTATCGGTATAATTTTCCAGAGATGCGAATATTTTCCCCTGTCCTTTTAATTCCCTGGCGTTAGATGTTAAACTTACAATTTGGTTCCAGAGGTTGTCTAGTTCTGCTTTCAATCCGGCGGAAAATTTTTCTTTACTCAATACCGCAAAGACATAATGTACACCTTCCGATTTATCTTTTTTAATGATTTCAATGCCTTCCACTGTTTCGTTCACTATAGAGTTTGAGGTGCTTTCAAAGAGATTCATATAGGAAATACGATCATCCTCATTGATTTCCTTTTCGATTGAGGTCAATTCCGATTTGATTGTAACACGCAATTGAGAGGCGATAGTGGCTTGTGCCTTTGTAATAGCTTCATCATAACTTGCACCACTGCCAGTGCCGGTGATATAAAGATCAAGTGTATAGCCCGGTAGCTCTGTCTTTGTGTACCATTTGGGAATTTTTGCAAAAGCAAGGCTAAAAATTATCAAAGATAAAAGAAATATCTTTTTTATAGTTTTTCTATACATTATTGTTACTCCGATTCAATTTTAAGTAAAATCATCTTACGGTTGATGTTTATACTGCGTAAAGAAGCGCCAAGTTCAGCATCAGTAAACGCCTTCTTGATATACCTGTAAACTTTACTTGATTTGTCATACTTATCATGATCACACCAGAGCAAATAATCTAAAGTTTGATTGGTAACAATATTCTCTTTATAGTTTTTTGAAATTTCTTCAACGGCGTCGGCAAAAGCAAATTGTATCTCTTCCACCTCATCTTCATCGAGGTCTGTGGTAATGCTAACGATCAATTTGTACTGAATACCACGCTTTAAATCATCTTTCCAGTAATTGTTAATTCTTGAGAGTACCTTGTCAATCGCATCGTTCATTGCTTCTTCAATGGAAACCATGATTTCGCCCTGGCGTGCCTGACTGTAACCTGTTTCTGTGCCGAGGAGTCTGGCCGTTGTTGTTTCATAAGCCCGGGCTATTAAGGAATATTTCTCAGTTCCATAACCGGATTTTTCGACAGCGCCAGCGAACGTAATATAAACATCGCTGCCTATTGAAAGCGCCAATTGATAGGCATAGTCCTCTTCTTGATCGGCTAATGATTGTTGTGCTTTTGCGAGATCTTCCAGATTTGCCTGCTGTTCCGGTACAACAACGTCGTATTTCCGGGCGGTTAAATAACTTTCCACGACGGAAGCAGCGTGCCTCACTTTTGGGTCTGTTTGAAGGAGCTCAATAGGATTTTCGCCTTTTCCCGTTGCAGGAATAACCATGATAAATGGATTTCCGATAGCGTCAGCTAAATCCGCTCTGGCGGCTAAAATGTTGTAAGATTCGAGGTCTTTACTCAGAATTTCTTTATTAACTTTAAAACGTTTTGTGACTTTTATTCCTTTTCCACCATCGGTTTTTACTTTTTTCCGTATCGTTATTTCTTCCCATGAAATATAGCGGCTGATATTATCTGTATTGAAAAAAAATGCGACGTGCGGCTCAAATATTTGTCTTTCTTCCGTAGTAGAGATCAGTGGGTCCGTACCGCCAAATAACACAAAGTAAACTGCTGATTTCTTGGCATCTTTGATTGCATTAGACACACCTTTTTCTTCAACTTGTTTCCTGGCTTTTCTTTCGCTTTTCTCCTTTGACTTATAAATCCCAGTTGCTTCAATCAACACCTCTGCCGATGAAACAGATTCGATTAAGGTTGCTTCCTTGGATTCAGGATATTGGGAATAGAGACTTGTGATAACGAAAAGAAAAATCAAAAGAAACGCTGCAAGTTTGTGTAATGATTTCATCGCTTCCTCCTTAATTATTAATTAAAAATAAATGTATATTGAAAAAATACAACTATCTCCCTATCCTATCGTTAGTACTTTTTAAATGGATCAAGAAATCCAAAAATATTAATAGGCAATTCTCCAAGAGAATAATTAATGCCTGCGGTAAAGGTAATGCCGCCTAATTTCATATCTTCAAAATCGGCTTCATCACCTTCCCAAACGGCATCACCATCTTCATCGGTAATTTCAACTAAGGAGGGAGCAAAACCCAGTTTATATCCGAGTCCGACATTAAAACTCAAATCCGGATTAAATAGATATTCGTAAACTGCCCCAAATTTAGCGCCTAATGCGGAGACATCATATGAATATTTTTCATCTGAAACCTCAAAAGGCATTGAGAGCATATCATACCCGAACCAGGCATGTACTCCAACATTGGATCCACCAAACCAGACTTTTTTCGTAAGTCCAGTGTATACAGCCAATAGAAAAGCGGAGCCATCTACATCTTTATTATATTTTGCTAAAGGGACTCCTGCCCCAATATCAATATCTAAAAATGTCTGAGTAATACCTACAATTGGAGCCAGATTATAAGCAAATGAAAAATTTGCTCCAAAAGCGCTGGTTGCGTCTTCATCAAGTATATTACCTCCAACAAAAGCATTATAGGTGTGGTCTGCTTCGATATTCATTCCACTTATCATACCGATTTTAAATCTGGTATCAATTCCCAAACGTGGATGTTCATGTACGATGGTTCCGATATCTACTTTTCTGCCAAGAAGTTGAATCGCTTTGCTGTATGCAGTAGGATCATTCTTATTTTGCCCGGTTTTTAGTACCCGCATGAACCCGACTTTATTAGAGATTTCATCACCTGAGGCATCTTCTTCTATTTCAATAAGATGAAACCCATCATCAAGATGGACGCCTTCTTTAGCGCCAAGTGAAAATGAATATTTTCTACCAACAGCTTCTACAATTTGAGCAGTGAGTTTAAATGCATCAATTTCTTTAGTTTTTACGCCAAGGTTTTTTGCCCAGGCAAGAGTTGCATCATATTGGGCATATTGGTTTGGAGTTGTTTTAAATACCTCTGAACCAAACTTGTATTTGTTGTAATCTTTATCGCCTTTTGTTGCTGATCCAATTCCTGATGTAGTCGCTGATATTAGTTTACGAATTGAAATATCTTCTGTATTTTTGTCCACTTTCAAATTATACCAAAGAATACCGCCTTCTATTGTAACTGTAATGTCTTTTTCTTTATCGATTTTCTCCGTCATAGAAGTAATGAAAGGCAGATAAATATATGCGCTGTTCATCAACATAGCGAGTTCATTTTCAGTAAGCCCTAAAGATTTCGCCTTTGTTGCGGCAAATGATTGAAAGGCAGATTCATCTTTCAACATCAAGCCCCGATTCTTTTTAACATCAGGTGAATTCAGGATTTCCAAGATTTTCTTTCCAATAGTATTTTCTAACAATTCTCCAAGCTTATCAGAAGTAATTGTCTCCAGTTCGTTTGCTTGTTTACGAAAGTCAGTCAGGAGATTTTCAGGCAGTACATTGTAATCAAAACGTTCCACTTCAATGTAAAAGTCCACCATTTTGTCGAAAAATTCATAATCAAATTTCATACCTTTCTGCAAAGCGTCTGATTTGAACCATACAGATTCTACCGAACTAACCGATTTTCTTTGGTACTTGCCCTGTTGTGGAAAAACAACTACAACAGTCAATACGATTATGAGACTAATTTGCATAAACTTTTTCATTTTTTCCTCCATAAATTAATTTTATCTAAAGTAATTTAATGCCATCATAAATGGTTGAAAGCAGGCGCTTCTCACCCTTTACAGCGGGGATTGAGCAAGTTGCCCTGTTTCCGCAAAAAAAAGACATGTTATTTTTCTCCAAAGCATTTCAAAGTATATGTTAATTTCTAACTAAACTTTTTAGATGTCAATCTTTTTCTTTTTGATGACAGTAAATTGAATATTAATGTTGACATTATGTGATATAGGGCATAAAATTAAGTGGAATTCTAAAAGGTTCACAACCGTGAATAAAAATAAATATTTCCAAATATTGTTCGCAACCTTATTATTTTCCCGGATTGTTTTCCTGGGCGGACAGACAGTATCAATCAACGAGGTTATGTTTAATGCTGTTGGAGCCGATTTTTATGACGAGTTTATTGAAATAGTCAATTACGGCGATTCCACCATATCTCTTCAAGGAACATATTTATTGATAAATGGCAGTGTAGATACGTTAGACTTTCCAAATTCAGACACTCTTGCACCAAATTCATATGCACTTATTTTAGATATAGACTATCATAATTCAGGCACGTATGACGAAATTATTCCAGAAAGTACGTTATTATTAACAATTCAGGACAAATATTTTGCTGACAAAGGACTTTCGGATAATGAGCCTGATACACTGTTTCTTATTTCGGAATCCGGAGATACTCTCAGTTCTGTAATTACAACACCCGACCAGGATGCAGGTTATTCGGATGAGAAGATATTATTAGACGGACCTAATGAGCCGGGGAATTGGGGAAACAGCAACATACTTTATGGAACGCCAGGTTTTAAAAACAGCATTTCGCCCCGGGATTTTGACCTGGCAATAATAGCATTTGGGCTTCTTTATGACGACACTTTTCCAGAGCCGGGCGCTACCGTTGAATTCTACCTTACGATCCGGAACGTTGGTTTGAATGCTGTCAATGATGCCGAATTGGTTTTTGGAATTGATAGCGACGGAGATTCGATCCTTCGGATTGAGGAGATTCTCTACACAGACATTCTATCCATAGAGGCGGGTGATTCTGTTGTGCTATATCCAACTTTGCCTAACGTCCAATCCGGGCAGACAGTGATGATTAGCTCGATAATATCAGAAGACGACGCCCCGGGAAACAATACGTTCTTATTCGATCTTAAAGTTCCCTACCGTGCCGGCTGCGTTGTCATCAATGAATTTATGTATGCTCCGAAATCTGATTGGGGCGGCGAGTGGATTGAATTGCTGAATGTTTCGCAAGACACAATTAACATGATACATTGGACGATCGCGGACAATTCTAACCGGGTTTTTATTACGGAAGAAGACGTTCTTATTCCTCCGGAGACATATGTTGTTTTGTCTTCGGATTCAACATTGTTGTATTATTGGGATGTAGGCGGGGTTTATGTTCAATGTACTTCTCCAATTCCAACATTAAATAATACCAGCGATTCCATTGTCGTAAGAGATTTATGTGGAAAAACAATAGACGCGCTGGGATATTCAAGCTCCTGGGGATATCAGCAGGGAGTATCCCTGGAAAGGATCAATCCATTTACAGATGGAAACAATTCGGATAACTGGGAGCTCTCGAATGACCAGGCGGGTGGAACGCCGGGCACGCGTAATAGCCGAATGATAAAAGACATTGACCTTGAAATGGACTATATAGAAACGCAGCCGCAGTGCGCTAGGCATGGCGAACCGATACAAATGAATTACGGAATAAAAAACACCGGCATGAATAGCGTATATCAATATTCTGTTCGCTTTACGGTTGTATCGCAGGCAGCGATGTCGGATTCAGATATTGTTTTTGAATCAACAATAACCGTATTGGATTCTATTGAATCGGGGAAAACACACACCGGCTCCCAAATAATTGAAACAATAAACGGCGGCGCTTATCAGCTCTTTGCAGCTGTTATTTGTCAGGGGGATGAACTCACCGAAAACGATCAGGATAGTTGTCTGTTTACCGTTGGCGGACCAGAGAACGCAATTGTTTTAAACGAATTTATGTATGTGCCGAAATCTGACTGGGGCGGCGAGTGGATTGAATTGCTGAATGTTTCGCAAGACACGATCAATATGATACATTGGAC
>JAHIOG010000658.1 GCA_018895675.1 bacterium | reverse complement strand
TCTCTCATACATTCCATAGCCTCAATTACCACCATTATTACATCCCCCTTTTTGTTCCCCCTTTTCTAAGGGGGATTTCCAAAGATTCCCCTCTATCAAGAGGGGTACGGCTTTAGCCGGGGGGTGTGTAATCGCTTTAATCACAGGAATACTCCATTTTCCACACAGATCTTCCGGCACATTCTCTAACCCATCTCTCATACATTCCATAGCCTCAATTACCACCATTATTACATCCCCCTTTTTGTTCCCCCTTTTCTAAGGGGGATTTCCAAAGATTCCCCTCTATCAAGAGGGGTACGGCTTTAGCCGGGGGGTGTGTTAATCTCTTGGTTGAAAGAATACTCCCTTTCATACTCTTCTCTTTTAGAACTCGAATAATCCCGAAGCGTCGGGACAATCACTTATTTTAAGACTCGTCACAATCAATTGTCAAAATCCATTTTTTCCTGCGAAACTTGAGTAAATAATTCAAAATATTTAGTTAACGCACAACTGAAAAACTTAAATTGTCATCAGACAAACCGATATTCACTATTGTATATTTATAAGGGTCTGGACCCATTCTCTCAATATTCCGGCGTCTCACCTCTTCCCAGGGTTCAACCGTGGCGGTCCAGCCTTTTTGTATCCGCTTTAAGGAAACCAAGCGCCCAAAATCTGATAATGTATCTTCAAGAGCTTCCTCTAGCTCGGTCTCATTCAGGTCTCCAATCTCGATAGAATCTTCGAGATTTTGCACTAAAGCTTCCTCAATAATTACCGATTTAACTTCTGCGCTCTTCACCTCTTCAAAGGAGCTGATATCCATATTTCCATCAATTACAGCTTCAAACATCGAAGGAAAGCTTTCTCCCCTGATTCTTCTTTGTTTTTTCTCCTCCCAGGGCTCGAACCACACTTTGCAGCCTTCCTGTGACCAATCAATCTTAAATATCTCCCCTACTTCGTCTTCTAAAATATTGTTAAAGACATCAGCCACTTCTCCAATATCATCTACCAATTTCCGGCTGAATTCATTAAGAGCAGAGTTGAGTTTGATAACATATTTCATAATTCTTTCTTCCTTTTCCCTCTGAATTCTCTGCTCCAATTCCTTTTTTCCCGTCCATGATGCTGCTTCCCGTTCTAAATTATCAGCTCTGTAATCATGTTGTGGCAGCCCCTTCGCTCTGCGCCATTCCCGGGCAATAAGTTTCTTCGCCATTGAACGGATGGTTGCCATATTCAATGATATTGGCTGTTCTTCCTTCTTTTCTCTCTCTAATGCTTTATATTGCACCCAGTCAAGGCCATCAGTCACAGATTGTTTCTGGTGTTTTAAAACTTCTTCTGGAGAAAGACTCTTAAAAAGGCTTTCTTTATCATTTTCCTGTTGTTCAATTTGTGTTCGCTTTTCTTGAGACATCCGATTCCCTTCCCACTCCTGGGCTGCTTTCTCAAGTGTTGACAAACCGGATCTTTTCCTTCGAAAAATACGATCTTTCTCTCTGGCGATCTCTCTTAATGCCTCTGCTCTTAAATTAGTCACAACGATTCACCTTTGAATTATGCCCGATTGCTGTTTCCCCTTTTGCTGTTGGATAATAGATTCGTCCCTCTCCCTTTGTTATCAGTCCTTTTTTACACAACGACCCGCAAACCATCTCTGCATAGGTAGAAGAAACCCCCATCCGCTTCCCGACAGTAGCTTTGCCGGCACATCCCAGCTCGGTTATTATTTTTAGAGCATCTCTTTCACTTCCGGTAGGGAAATTTATCTTTTGCTCTTTCTCATCAGAAGAATATTCTTGAATATTAAATGAAGGATATCTGATAGACTCTCTACGAACGCTTTGAGTTTCAACTCTCTGTTTTACGGTAACTACCCCGCTTCCCTTACATGCGCCGCAGGGAAGTTTATTATTAGGTTCACGACCTTTCCCGTTACAGTGGCTGCATATTTCAACAGGCTCCTGCACTGAAATTATACCCTTTCCTCTGCATGCAGTACAGGTGATATTTGACCGCGGTTTATCTTCACCCCCACCTTTACAATAGGCGCACACTACAGCCGGTGGAGATACTGACACTGTACCTTTACCGTTGCAGACAGGGCATCTTGAACCTTTTGGTCTTTCGCCTGTTCCTCTGCAAAATCCACAGTCATAAACCTTCTCGGTGAGAATTTTACCCACAACTCCACGACCATAAGAGCTGTGTGCCGGTCCCATCTTTACAGGCTCCCATAACCACTCCTCGGGCAATTTCTTAATCCCTTGTCTATCTGTTCTTATTCCTTTGTGCGATTTAGTGTCCCAGCTCCAATCGGTCATCTTTCGCTCCTTTCCAACTTTCGCAAAGTTTATTTCTCAATAATTCCAGTCCATCTTTTTCATATTCTTTGGTGTCTTTGTTTTTGACAATATTTTCGAGGATTTACCTCTATTCAGCTCATCAGTTTCTTCCAATCCACCTTTGGGGACTTTTGGCAGATTCTCCTCCTGTTTTATGAGTTTCTCTTTCAAGTCCTTCCAGTTTTTCTCAACAGTTTCATAATGTTTACTAAGAATATTTCCGTAATTTTCTATTCGTTCTTTCTCTTTCAGCATCATATACATATCCAGATACTCTTGCCCTTTACCTGGGGGTTTTGAATGGACTCTTGATTTGATACCTGTTTTTTCAGGAATACCGGGACCTCGTTTAGCCTCTTTCCGTCTGCCATCTTCTTCTTCCCATGGACGCAATTTACTATTTTTCCCTTTCGATCCCATATTCTGCCTCCTTACTGAAATAGATCATTTAATAGTTGAAATAGATAGAATCCTATTATTGATGCAATCGTAAAAAGTAGCCACAAAGGCATCAGGGCACTAAGATATTGTTAAAAAAAACAATATCTTATGAATAATTGCCCTAACTTAATTTTTATAAAGTACTTAGCGATCTTTGCGTCTTTGCGAGAGGACATTTTACGAAACCATCATTATTAACTAACAGTATTTGTCTATTAACTCGTTCAGGACATCTTTTACTTTCGCCTGATGAGTTTTTGAACCTACACGACTTGTTTCCGAAGTTAAGATTTCTAAAGCTGTTTCCCTGAATATTTTATCATCTTTCGAAACAGACCCGCCTCTTATTTTCAGCGTTTTGCCTATCATCATCGGACCCCGGATGGTAGGTGCATATTCACACTTTCCAGACTCTCTAAGTCCATTCACTATATCTATGAGCTTAGCTGAATCTTCACTTGAAAGATCGGTCTTTGCTTTTGTGATCTCAATCTCCGTCTCTTTATCATAATGACCCAGGTCCATGGTAATCATCCGGTCGCGGAGTGCATCCTGACTGCGGTACACACCTGCGTACTCTTCAGGATTGGAAGTAAAGATCGCCGTAAAATCGGGATGTACTCGCAGATAACTTTCGTTGCCCTCACGGGCGGCAGGCAAATCGAGCATTTTTTCCTGTAGAACCGAAAGCAGTGTATTGTTTGCTTCCGGGCGGGAACGCGTGAATTCGTCATAAATAAGAGTAAATCCATATTTACAGGCAACTGTAAGACGATTATCCACCCACCGTCTCTGCATGTCTTCTTCTGTTTTAAGAACAGAGTGGATAAAATTATCCACCACTTTTCTGACACGGTAACCATATTCTCCGCCAACCAAATCCGAGGATGAGAATTCCTCATCTCCATGGATCATAACCACAGGTCTTCCAATCTTTGAAGCAACATGCATGGCAATAGTGGTCTTGCCTGTTCCTGAAACACCTCTAAAGTGGATGGGAAACCCTGCCTGGATATAGGCAAGTGACCGCTCTGTAATGCCGCGTACCTCTTCTGTCTCAACAAAATTTGGAAGGGGTCGGGGCTCTAAAACAGTCGATAATTCATCAACCGACATATTCATACCTCCGTTTTTTGAAATGTAAAACACGAAGGATTTTGCGCCTCCCCGTGCTTTGCTTTTCAGGTTTACCCTACTACGTCACTTATTCCGAAGAAGTCTCCGTGACCGACAGGTCGGGACTAAATTTGACAAATTACGTAGTAGGGTTAATCACGCGAAACAGAGAAATTAAATAACATATTTTCTCTGTCAGATTATATGTAAAAAAGCAATGAAAGGCGCACTATACCACCCCTTTACCACGACACATTAAGCAGGGCAATCCATCCGGAGCCTGTCCAGTTCCAAGACAATCCGGACATTCCTTAGCATCTTCAGGCACGGTAACTACTCCTTTGCCTCCGCATACGGTGCAGGTAAGTCTTTTATCCAGATAAACTCCGGTTCCTCCACAAAAAGCACATTTGATATAAGGTGGTTCGATATACACTTTACCCTTTCCTAAGCACACCTGACATATCGATTTTGAAGACAGTATTCCAAAAGGATCTATGCCTTTACCATCGCAAAAAGCGCATATCACCTCTTCCCGGGGCTTCAGCTCAACGTTGGGTCTTTTTATTCTTCTTCGCTTAGCCATTTGATAACCTCCTTACTTATTTAGGTTCATCCTATCTATTAGTCTTCCAGAAGATAGAGATTATCTATTTTCACTACTTTACCTTCGCTCTCAAGCTTTTTGACAGGCGAAGATAGAGTAACGAAGTGGACGCCCACTGTCTTGGCGATGTCCGGAAGAGTCAGCCCGTTCGGATTCCTGGATAATACATGAACTATCTGTTCCTCCTTGGTCATCTCCTCTAAGGGTTTCTCCTTTGGAGCTTCTTCAACAGGGAGTTTTTCCTCTGCAGGGGCTGCTTCAACTGTAGGTTTAATCTCTTCCGGAGCCTCCTCAATTACCGGCGGCGGAACCTTTTTTGGAACTTCTTTTTTTACAGCAGGCGCCTTAGATACTCTTGCTGATGACATACGCTCAAGAAGATCTTTCCATGCAGCAGCTGCGGCTGTACGTTCATTTCTGAAACCAGAAAGCAACTCTGTGATATCTTTAGCTCTTGACTTTCTTTCTTCTTGAAAACCAGCAATAATACCAGCCATATCAGCAGCTCTTGCTTTGTCATTATTTCCAAATTCCGTCATTAATTTTGCAATCTCTGCTACACGGGACTTGTCCTCGTCGTTAAACTCAGAAATTAACTTAGCCATCTCTGCTGCTCGGGCTTTACTATCATCTGTAAAACCAGAAATTATTTCTTTAACATTAGCCTTAAGTGCCTCATTATCCGCTGATCGGGCCTTATCATCACTACTAAATTCAGACATAAGCTTAGCTATATCGGCTGCTCGGGTTTTATCCTCATTACTGAACTCAGATATAAGTTTAGCTATATCAGCTGCTCGGGCTTTATCCTCGCTGTTGAACTCAGAAATTAACTTAGCCATCTCCGCTGCCCGGGCCCTATTCTCCTCTCTGAAACCATCAATCATCGGTGGAACTTCAGCAAGAAACCTTTTATTTTCAGCTGCTCGGGTTTTATCCTCACTGTTAAATTCAGATATAAGTTTAGCTATATCAGCTGCCCGGATTTTGTCCTCTTCATTGAATTCAGAAATTAATTTTGCCACTTCCGCTACTCTATCCTTACTTTCATCTGTAAAACCAGCAATCATTGGTGGAACCTCAGAAAGAAATTTTGCTACATCAGCTGCACGTTCTTTATCCTCACTATTGAATTCAGACATAAGCTTGGCTATCTCAGCTGCACGGGCTTTATCCTCGTCATTTAACTCAGAAATTAACTTTGCCATATCTGTTGCACGTGCTTTACTTTCCCCTGCAAAACCTGTAATCATACCTTTAACATCAGACTGGAGTGCTTGAAGCTCACTCTTTCTCTCTTTTTTATCACTCTTCGCTGTGCGCTTCATCTGCTTGACCCACTTAGTTCTATCCTTATAAGCAGTTTCCATGTCTCTTGAAAGTCCTTTAAAATCATCTGCTGTTGCCATTTTTTTAATCCTCCATTTTTTCACTTACATTTTCTAAAGCGACTTAAGACATGCCCGGGATTCAAGCAGAACTTCTTATAGAGGGGTGATTGTTTTGCGCCTCTATACTCCCAAGGACATCCTGTCCTTGCTTTCAGTCAGACCTTGAATCCTATGCCGCCTCGGGTAGTAAACCTACCGCCTCGGCATATTTCAGGAAGGTCTCGACTGATGCGATCACGACCCTGGCTTCAATAGCTAGTAATTCAATGCCCACGAGAGATACTCTCACCCAGGCATCAACAACTATACCCTTGTCCAGGATACGATCGACAACTTCTACCAGACTGGAAGAAGCTATTGCCTTC